>DASPUT010000194.1 GCA_035622735.1 Thermodesulfovibrionales bacterium
AGCATCTCCGTTGCGGACAATGCGGCGCTGACTGGCCCTTCCGCCGTCTGGAGTGCGCGCGCTGCGGAGGCGGAGATCGTGATGCGCTCGAATATCTCTATGCCGAAGGCGAACGCGAACGAATGCGGGTAGAGGTCTGCGGCAGATGCAATGGGTATCTGAAGGTTATCGCGTCTTTTACGCCGACGCCGCCTGAAATGCTTGCCGTGGAGGACCTCGCAACGCTCCATCTGGACTACGTCGCTCAAGGTCGCGGCTATGCCCAGTCGCCGATTCAATAGTCTCCTCGCTCATACCCGAATCGGCTGTCGCGCAGAGAGTTCCCTTCTTCAGCCAAAAGGCCGCGGAATCGGCCAGTCACGCAATCTGCACCTGGGTATATCGCGCCTATAGAAAGGAAGGACCTACTGAAACCCTAAAACCTCAAGATCGCCCCTATGCCGCCGGAATCGGAGAGTTTCTGGTTGTCTCCGACCACTTCGACCGTAGCGCCCTGTCCGACCGCCTTCTGAACAAGGACATCAAGGAGATGATCTGCCTTCTCCATGATCTCCTTGCAGGAAGGACATTCTTTGATGTCCTGCGCACTGATAAACCTGCATTTGCAGGCATAGCCCGCAGGGTCATAATCGCGAAGGTAGATAAGCTTCGTCACCTTCCCTCCCTTCAGGGCGTCGAGGACATTCTCGAGACCGAGAACAGCATTTTCATTCTTCATCGCCTGCGTGATGAGCTTATCGACGGTCTCATCCTTCTTCCTTTTCTCATGCGCATTGATTACCGGTTCGACCTTTCCGAGAACTTCGTCCGTCCTTGCAGTCATACCCGCCTGGAAGGTTCCGATGATCTTGGAAGAGACAACCTTTGGCAGCAGATCTTTCGTCATGGAGAGGGCCTCGTCGGAGCCTCCGACCACGAGCCCGCTGATCTGCTCGCCGGCAAGAAAAGATTCAAGCTTCTTAACGACGTCCTTGAGGTGGAGTCCGACATGGTAATCGATATGCCTTTCGTAATGGTTCTGGGAAAGCGCAAACCAGCCGCCTTTCTTGTGTTTACCGGGGACATCGGGTGTATGGACCTCACTGTATTCCACGATCTCTCCGAGATGGATGGTAAATATCCGCGCCGATTCCTTGTCCACGAGGAGCACCGAATACCGTTGGTAGTGATCGAGGATATCGAGGAGCGGATTGATATAGGGAGATTTCTCAACCACGAGTTCACTCCTTACCGGCACCGAGAGATGGAACTCCTTCCAGAGAGAATTACGGACTGAGCTCACGATCACGAGACCTTTCTTGAATTGCCTCTTGTTGCCCGACACATAAGCGTCGATCCTTAACAGGTCCTCCTTAACAAGCTTATGGACATTCTTATCGAGCGACTCGACGGTATTCTTCAGCATATTCTTGAAGCGTATGGCAAAATCACCTTTCGGATTTGTGAGAGGATTCACATCGAGGTAAAGGCTCACAAAACAAGGAGCTTCATCACGGACCTGAGAGATCTCCTTCAGTTCGTTTCTGTCAAGCATTATTCCCTCCTTCTATGGTTCTGAAGATTTCAAAGACCGACAGGAACAGGGCAAAAACAAGGGGACCCATGATGAGCCCCAGGAACCCGAAAAACTTAATCCCGCCCAGAACGGTAAAGAATATAATCGCCGTCGGCATCTTTGTGCGGCCGCCGATTATGAGGGGTTTGAGGATGTTGTCGACCATGCTTATCACAAAAATACCGATGAGAACCAATCCGATGCCCTTCATGTAATCGCCTTCGTACAAGAAGATGAGGCTCGCCGGCACCCAGACGATCGCCGTCCCGAGAGCGGGAACGAAAGAGGCGAGCGCCATGACGCTTCCCCAAAGGACCGGTGAACCGACGCCGAGCAGGGCGAAAGAGAGACCTCCGAGCATGCCCTGCGCAAGTGCCACGATGACCCCCCCGTAGATAGTCGAAACGATCATATCCTTCGTGACCGCCGCAAGCCTGTCTTTCTGTTCTTCCGAAAAGGGCAGGTAATTTCTTATTTTCTGCAAGAATCCCGGGCCGTCCCTGAAGAGAAAAAACGTCGTGAATACCACGATGACGGCGTTTGCCGCCACACCAAGCAGGTTGGTAAATCCCGCCGACAATCTGTCGACGATTCCCCTCCCGAACTTCTCCGTATTGCTCTTGATGACCTCCTCGGCGGAGACCCCTTTCAATCCGAGATAGGGTTCGATCCTCTCGATGATATCGATAACCTTCTTATCAGACATGATCGTTTTCATTATCTCGACATTTCCCCTCTCGCTCTTGCTGATGAAATTACTCATCTCGTTCATGAGCGAAAAAGATATATAGGAGAACGGTCCGATAATCACGATGACGATGCATACGAGCGTGAGGAGAGAGGCGACCGCCTTAAATTTAAGATGTTTCAACACAAAGACATAGACGGGGTAAAAGACGACACAGAAGACCATCGCCCAGAGTATCGCGGTCAGGAAAGGCTGAAATATCTGGTACGTGAGATAACCGAGAGCGGCGATCATGAGGGACACCATGAAGAAGTAAAATCTATTTGCAGGCATGAGCATGCTCCACAAAGACCCTTAAGAGCATCGTCGACAACGCATCGTCAGAGCGTTCAGGATGCCACTGGACACCGCAGAAAAAAGGATACCCGGTCAGGAAGAACGCCTCGACGAGATCGTCATCGGAAAGAGCGGAGACTTCGAGCCCTTCACCGAGTTTCCTGACGGCCTGGTGATGAGAGGAATTGACGACGAATTCTCCCTTCATGGGTAGATCGTTCCCCTTTATCCTGTGGCATCCCTTTCTGTGGTCTATCGTCATCCCGAACTCGGAACCGATATCCTGATACAATGTGCCGGAAAGGGCGACGTTCATCAACTGCATGCCGTAACAGATGCCGAACACCGGTTTCCTCACTTTCATTATAGCCCCAAGAAGGGCAATCTCAAAATCAGACCGCTCCCTTGGAGCAAGCTTGAGAGTGGGATGCGGGCTTTCAGAGAAATAGGCCGGATCGATATCATCACCACCGGGGATGATCAAACCGTCTATGATTTTTGCGACTGAAGAGGGATCGAGGCCGTAGGGAAGAAGAACGGGCAGCCCGCCGGCCATTTGTACCGCTTCAGCGTACTCACGTCTGACCGCGAAGGACTCGCCGTCTCTGCCAATGGTGATACCGATAAGAGGCCGCTCTTTGAGCGGTTCATCTCCCATGTCGCAGTATCTTTCCCGACATGACGCCAGTCTGAGACCCCTCCCGGACAGCAGGCGACCCGTTCACAAAGACATAGGATATCCCTTCGGGCTTCAGGAAAGGCTCCTCAAAGGTGGCCCTGTCGATGATCCTCTCCTCATCGAAAACTACCAAATCGGCGATGAACCCTTTCCTTATCTGTCCCCTCTCTGTCAATCCGAAGGTTTCGGCTGGCAGCATCGTCGCCTTATGAATGGCCTCGCTGACGCTCATCTGCTTCTCGTCCCTCACATACCTTCCGATAAATCGCGGAAACGTGCCAAAACCCCTCGGATGTGGTTTTCCCCTGTGGGTCGGACCGTCCGAGGAACGTGCCGAACTATCGGAGCCTATCATCACATAAGGAAGGGAAAGGAATCTCCTGAGGTTGTCCTCATTCATCGAATGGAAGATCGCTCCGACCCTGAGCCGCTCTTCGAGGAGAATGTCGAAGAGAAACTCAACAGGCCTCCTGCCGACTCTTTCCGCGATATCCGAAAGCGTCCTGCCCTCCATCCATTTGTTCGATTCCCTGTTGAGCGACGATAGCGTTATGCTCTTCCAATAATCGTCAGTCGGATGTTCAGAGAGGACTTCATCCCGTATGCGGGTTTTGAGCGCTTCATCCTCAAGCCGCCTCATTTCGGCTTCCGCTCCCCCCGCATAGGTCCAGGAGGGGAGGACAGCGTCGAGGTCGGTTGAAGACGCAGTATAGGGGTACCGGTCAGCCGTAACGCTCATCCCCCCGCTCCGAGCTTCGTCGAGAAGGGTGACGGCACGGTCTATCTTCTGCCAGTTCTCCCGTCCCCCTGTCTTGATATGGGATATATGAACGGCAATACCCGCCGCTCTGCCGATTCTCAGCGTCTCTTCAATCGATTCGATCAGGGCGTCTCCCTCACTCCTCATGTGAGAGGTGTACAGGAGGGCGCTGATACATCGCGAGAGTCCGATGAGCTCCTCAGTTTCGGCGTAAACGCCGGGCGGGTATATGAGCCCCGTAGAAAGCCCTATCGCTCCCTCCCGGACGGCATTCCTGAGGAGCCCGCACATCCGCGCCTCCTCTTCTCCTTCGGGACTTCTCTCATCATACCCGACCACTGATGCCCGTATGTTGCCATGGCCCGCGAGCGTCGCAAAATTGATAACGAGCCCCCTCTCTTCAAGGAGACGAAAATACTCTCCGAACGTCGCCCACCTCTCCTTTATCCCGAGTTCCCGGAGATCAGTCTCACGGTATTTCGCTGCGTCTCCCAAAAGAGGTGCTGAAGACAGTCCGCAGTTTCCGTTTATCTCGGTGGTTATTCCCTGGAGCACTTTCCCCTCCGCGCGATTATCGGCAAGCAGGGTGAATTCAGAGTGGGCATGGGTGTCGATAAATCCCGGTGCTACGGAGAGGCCTTCAGCCTCGATAACCGTCTTTGCCCTATCCTTCAGCCGACCGGCAGGCAAGACTTCGGCGATTCTGTCGCCGACAACGGCGACATCGGCATCAACCGGATCACCGCCGGTGCCATCATATACCTTGCCCTTCCTGATCAAGATGTCAATTTCTCGTGTCATAAAGGTCGTCTCCAACAGAGAGAGAATAGTACGAAGGCCGCCACAAACAAGGCCGCCCGCACGACTTTCCATATCTCCTCGAAGCGGCACTCAATCAAGCCCTTCAGCAACGCAGTTGTCACTAGCCGATGTAAGAAATTCGCCTCTTCTTCAAGAGGCACCGAACAACTATCTCTCCTCTTTTCTCTCCCCGAATTCAGAAGCCTCTCCGATGCCCTCTGAAGGCACGAAAAACACTTCCGGCGAACGGATGCTCTCTGTAAATACCGGGATCATAAACGATACCAACTTTCTCATGCGGTCGCGAAAGCCCCTTGCGTCATTATGCCGGCGGAATTCCAGGAAAGAAGCAGAAAGGTGCCTGGATAACAGAGGGAAGGATTTCACCGTCAATCCCATGATGAGGAAAAACTCTTTTACGGGAATACCGATCTTTCCGAGCGGGCTGAAGAGCCTGTCGAGTTCCTGAACGACCTTTTCGAGAGGCAGGAGGAAGGTTAGTATCTTCGCCCCATAGATCATCGAAAAGACCCTCAGCGTCCTCAGACTCGCTCCGGCAACTCCTTCATCGGTAATGGAAAAGAAACCGCTGCCGTAGAGTATCTTCCCGGAATGGAAAAAAAGGTTCCCGCAAAACGTAAAGAGGAGGAAGAGTGATATCGGAATGAAACCGCTCCTCACTCTTCGGAAGGGAAGGAAGATGAGGGAAAAAGAGATAACTGCGGCTACCGCAATCTGGTAAGAGATATCCTGAACGATAAAAAGACTTATAGCGATCGCGACATAGAGCAGAATGAGCGCCATGACTTATCGTCCGTTCTTCGAAAAGGCGACCTTCTGCAGGTCCGGTGAGGAAGTGAGATATGTCTTGATGCCGGCGGCTATCGAACCGGCTATGACGGACCGGTAGGCATCATCTGCGAGCAGCCTCTCCTCTTCGGGATTGCTGATAAAGGATACTTCCGCGAGAATTGAGGGCGGCATGGACGGACCCATGAGGACAAAGAACATCGCCTGCTTCACGCCGAGGTTGACCGTCCTCCTGTGCAACTTAGCCACATCCGAATAGAGCGACGTCTGGACATAGTTAGCGAGGGCCACCGATTCGTCTCTCTTAAAATCCCTCTTGAGATCGCTGAGCATCTTGCCGACGTCATCGTTCTTGTACTGGGCCATTATCTCCTTCATCCTCTTCACGGAGAGGTAATTCTCTCTCGCAGCAACCCTGCTCGCCTCCTCTTCATTCGTCCAGTTCTGGAGATAGGTTTCGATTCCCCGTGCGGCCCTGTTCGGACTCGCGTTGGCGTGGATCGAGACAAAGAGGTCCGCATTGTTCTGTAAGGCTATGAGTGACCTCTCGGGCAGAGGGATAAAGACATCGCTTTCCCTCGTGAGAATAATCTCGATATTCGGCTCTTTCGATAATATCTGCCTGACCTTCAGGGCTATGTCGAGGACTACGTCTTTTTCCTGCAAGCCTCTCTTCCCGACAGCACCGGAGTCGTGACCTCCGTGACCGGGATCGAGAATGACGACCTTCTTGGACGATACGATCCTCTCGGACTTCTTTCTCGCGTTGACGTCAATGACGAGTTTCGTCGGGTCATCAAGGATATAGGCGCTATAATCTTCCATCATCTCGAGGTCGAGGACTATCCTGACGGTAGCCGCATCGAATTGCCCTGCCCTGACAGACTTCAGTATGCCGTCGCCAATAGGCAATTTCGTCTTGATTTCCTTGAGGACCCGTGCATCCCGGAGGTCAAAATAGAGCCTGTCAGGATCGGAGAGGCGTCTCTGGGTAAATTCGACGGGATGCGATAACTCAATGACGACCCGCGTGTATCCCTGAGAGGACCAGGAATGGATGTCTTTGACCACCGCCTTTTCGGCTGCTTCGGAAAAACAGGGGAAGCGAAGGATAATAAGAAAGAAGAAGATCGCCACAGGCAGCCTGTGACAGAGGGTTTTCACAGACGATGCATTACACCTCATTGAATGCCGTCTCCTTATCATACCGTCTGAACAGCGCCTATTTCCGGTATCTCCTTTCTCAAGGTCGCCTCCACCCAATTCTTCATCGTGAGGGAAGACATCGAACAGGTGCTGCAGGAGCCTTTGAGCCTCACGTAAACGATATTCTCCTTTATATCGACGAGTTCAATATCGCCGCCTTCCGACTTGAGACCTACCCTTATTTTCTCAAGTACCTCTTCAACTTCTTCCTTTAACATATTGTCTCCTCTGCTAATCATAATAAAAAGACGGCCATTATGCAAGCACTCTTTTATTTTCCGAAAGGACAGACGGGAAACCTGCATTCCCGGCAGTTAAGGCAGAGTCCTCCGTGACCGAGTTCCGCGAGTTCCTTTCTGCCTATGCGTTCACCGGCGAGTATCCTCGGAAGGATCAAATCAAGGACCGTCACCTTATGGTATATGCCGCAGGCCGGGACTCCGATAATCGGCACATCCTGTCCGTCTCTCTGTTCGTCCATGTAGCCGACTAAAATCATCGCACCCGGGAGGACCGCCGATCCGTAAGCGATACCGGTCGCACCGAGTCTCTTTACGGCAAACTTCGTCACATCATCAGGATCTACTGACATGCCCCCCGTTGCGATGAGCAGGTCCGCACCGGCATCGAGCAAGGCTCTCAGCCTCGACTCGATGAAACATTCATCGTCCGGGACATAATGCATGCCTACTACTTCACCTCCGAACTCCTCTATCTTTCCTGTAATAATAGTCGCAAAGGAATCCTTAATCCTTCCGGTATAGACCTCGCTGCCGGTGACAACGATGCCGGCCTGCGGTTTCCTCAGCTTCCTCACCTCGACCACTCCGGTCTTCCCCGCAATCGCGACTGCCTTTTCAACGACCTCTCTCTTCAGGACGAGAGGGATGGCCCTTGTGCAGGCGACCGCATGGCCTTTCTTCACCAAGGTGGCATCGTGAAGCGTTGCGCACATGACGTCTCCAAGCATGTTGAACTCGAGGAGGACCTCCTTATTGACCTTCAGAATCCCGTCCATCGCCGCAATAATCGTTATCTTTCCCTCCTTCGGCTCCCCATCCGCCTCGACGCCCTTCCCCATGAGAGCGGAGGCTAAGGCAGCCGCAGCATCGTCCTCATGCATATCGTCATCCGCGATGGTAAGTACAAACAGGCGCTCCTTCCCGAGTCTCCGAAGACTCTCGATATCTTCGGCGGCGACGATATGTCCCTTCCTGAACGCCCTCCCCTTAAACTCGTCCTTCCTGATCTCCGTGATATCATGTGCCAGGACAGAACCGACCGCCTCATCGATCGGGACCGTCCTGACGCCTGGTCTTATTCTCTTTTTATCGGTATGGATATCACACATGGAAGGTCCCTAGCCGCTCTCGCCGAAATATTCCCTAAACCTCTGATCGACGATCTCGCCGATCCCTTCTTCCAGCGACTCATACTTCCGCAGAAACTCCCGCGCACCGTCTGTGAGGGCTGCGCCCCCGCCGTTCTTTCCGCCGGCTCTTCTCTCTACGAGCTTAATGCCGACTCTTTCCTCCATCGCCTTTATGTAACTCCATGCCTTCCTGTAGGAAATATTTATCTCCCTCGCCGCCCTGTTGATCGAACCATAGGCATCAATCGCCAGGAGGAGATATTTTCTGCCCCGGCCAAAGACCGGCTTCCCTCCCAGCTCCAGCCAGATTTTTGATCTGATAGCCATACCGCTATGACTCGACTGCATAACGGACGGCGTTAAAAAAGACTTTCGCTCACCGCAGTACCCTCCGCTTGCACAGGGCCTGCAGAGCGTCTCTCCATTCAGATAGACCTCCCTCATATCCTGCACAGATTCGCCGCAGAGTATGCAACGAACTCTCCTGATAGGCCTGCCGGGCATGTCTTCAGGCCTTACATCGGGTGTAACCTTCCGCATAGCAAAGAGTTCCCCATTCGTCATCACCTTGTATGCCTCACACTGCGCGGCGTAGCGGCCCTCCGCCCTGACACAAAGGTGCTCCGCCTTCTTCCTGACATCTTCTTTCGCGACGACCCTCACCGCCCGACCAGAGCGGAGGTTCAGGAAGGTGGCAGCCATCTTGCCGTAATCCATGAACTTCAGTGTCCTCCGGCCGAGGCTGCAGCCGGTTACGGATTGAATCGCGTCCGTTGCACACCTATCCGTCTCCACGAATACGATAAGATTTTTTCGATCTCTTCCTCTCGGGTCCTCGATACCTATCTCTCTGAGCCCGAGCATCGACATCCTCACCCCGAGGACTTGCCCGGGGCAGAGATGACCATGAGTCTTCACGGCTTCTTCAAGAAGTCTGTCGAAATGGAAATGAGTTCGATCCATGCTGTCTCGTACCATAAATACTATCATATTTTTTCGCCGCTGACTTGGAAATTTGCAGAGGAGGAATGTGAATCCGCAGAGGAGCGTGACCGACTAGGGACCCGGCATGCCCGAACCTGCGAATCCCATACGCACTTAACGCCCGGGATGAGAAAGCATCTTGACGAAAAAAGGTGATAGAATAGTTTCAGGGGGGTTTAATGCTCGAGGTACTGTTTCTCTGCACGGGAAACTCCTGCCGCAGTCAGATGGCAGAGGGTTTTGCAAAGAAGCTCGGCAAGGATCTCTTTCATGTTCACAGCGCCGGGCTGATTGCCGCAGGCGTCCATCCCCGTGCTGTCACCGTCATGAGGGAGATCGGAATTGATATATCGAGTCATCGATCAAAGGAGATCGACGAAGAACAGCTGCGGAACGTGGATATCGTCATAACCCTGTGCAGCGATGCCGAAGATGCATGCCCCTGGACTCCGCCGGAGATAAAGCGTCTTCACTGGCCCATAAAAGACCCTGTCGGCTTCGTCGGGACAGAAGAGCAGATTATGCGTGACTTCCGCAGGGCAAGGGACGAGATAAGGGACAAGATAGAGCGCTTCATCAAAACCCTCCGCTCTTCTCCCCCTCACGCCTTGCAATAAGGTCGCATGATTCTTTACAATTTATCCAATGTCCACTCACCTGTATTCCGGAAGAGGGAAATTCTGCAAATCATTGACAGTCAACATTGTTTCTGTTACTTTCAGAAAGATGAAACAATGCCTGTTCTTCCTCTTCCTCTCCGGTTGCCTCTTCGCCGGTCGTGCCTACGGTCTCGATTTAGCGGGAATCCAGCCCCTTGCTCCCTACAGCGTCTTCTCAACATTTAGTGCGTACAGCCTCGAGAAGGGCAGAACCGGCATAGCCCTGGGTGCCGACATATCCCATCACCCCACCTTCTATAGAATCAGCGGCCAGTGGGGCTATGGCATCACGGATAAGGTTGAGCTGGAGATGACAATCCCCTATGCCATACAAGGAGAAAACTTGACGAACACTGCTCAAAAACCACTCGACGGGTTCGAGGATATCGGCATAGTCTTGAAATACCGTTTTTTCGATGAGGGAAAGTACGGTCCTGCGATAGCCCTTATCCTCGACGGCACCGTTCCTTCGGGAAAGGATGAATTCAGC
>DASPUT010000195.1 GCA_035622735.1 Thermodesulfovibrionales bacterium
AGAGCATCGTGATGTCCCAGAGTTCCTGGAGGTTGTACGGCGCATAGACAAGGAGCCGGTAGTCGCCGTGGCCCCCGCCCTTTACGGTCTGGAAATAGTCGGCCTGACTGCCCGAGATGTTTCCGAGCCCCGGACCTCCCCGCTCCATATTGACGATTACAGCCGGCAATTCCGAACCGGCAAGGTAGGATATGCCTTCCTGTTTCAGACTGATGCCGGGGCTACTCGAAGAGGTCATCGCGCGGGCACCGCACGCGGCCGCCCCGTAAACCATATTTATCGCAGCCAGTTCGCTCTCTGCCTGAATGAAGACACCCTCGACCTCGGGCATCCTCCACGACATATATTCGGGGATTTCATTCTGCGGGGTTATGGGGTAACCGGCATAGAAACGGCATTCGGCCCGGATGGCTGCTTCGGCGATCGCTTCGTTGCCCTTCATGAAGAGCTTCACGGTCATATCTAAAAAATTATACCACATTTGACAAATCTCAAATCTTTCCATTATGCTTTTCTTTCAACGCGATGAACTTCCAGGAAATCATACTCAAGCTTCATGAATTCTGGGCAAAGAAAGGCTGTGTGCTCCTTCAGCCCTATGATATGGAAGTCGGCGCAGGGACGTTCCACCCAGCCACGTTTTTCAGGGTCCTCGGCCCGGAGCCGTGGAAGGTTGCTTATGTTGAGCCTTCGAGGAGGCCGACTGACGGCAGATACGGGGAAAACCCCAACCGGCTGCAGCACTACTATCAGTTTCAGGTTATCCTGAAACCCTCTCCCCTCGAGAGCCAGGAGCTCTACATCGAGAGCCTCACCCATCTCGGCATAGACCCCTTGAAGCACGATATCAGATTCGTTGAGGACGACTGGGAATCTCCGACCCTCGGCGCGTGGGGCCTCGGATGGGAGGTATGGCTCGACGGGATGGAGATCACGCAGTTCACCTATTTCCAGCAGGTCGGCGGCATCGACCTGAAACCGGTATCGATCGAGATCACCTACGGGCTCGAGAGAATCGCTATGTACCTCCAGGAAGTCGATAACGTATACAACCTCGACTGGGGCAACGGCATCAAGTACGGCGATGTCCATCACCGGAGCGAGGTGGAGTTCTCGCAATACAACTTTGATTTTGCCGATACGGAATTGCTCATGAAGCAGTTCGAATCATACGAGAGGGAGGCGAAGAGACTGTCCAGTCTCGGGCTCGTTCTTCCCTCATACGAGTTCTGCCTCAAGTGTTCCCATACCTTCAACCTCCTCGATGCGCGGGGAGCGTTCTCCGTGACCGAGAGGACCGGATATATCGCGCGAGTACGGGCGATCGCGAAGCTCTGCGCCGAGGCGTTCTACAAACAGAGGGAAGAGATGGGCTTCCCGCTCCTCAGGGCCGATATGAAGGACGAGAAGAGGTAACAGAGATGGCAGAAGCTCCGGATAAGATATCGCTCCTCTTAGAGATAGGGACAGAGGAGATCCCTGCGCGGTTCCTCCCCCCCGCCATTCAGTTTCTGAAGGAGAAGGCGGCAGCGTTCCTGAGCGACTACTCTGTGGAGTTCTCGGGAATCAGGACGTACGGGACACCGCGAAGGCTTGCCCTCCTCGTTGACGGTATCCCGCATCTCCAGAAGGACAGGGTGAGAGAGGTCTTCGGACCGCCGAAGAAGGCGGCTTTCGACGGCGCCGGAAATCCCTCTCAGGCTGCAATCGGTTTTGCTGCTTCGCAGGGCGTCGATGTCTCCGCTCTCCAGATACGGAAGAAGGAAAAGGGAGAGTATATCGCAGCCGTAATCGAAGAGAAGGGAAGAGCCGTCAAAGAGGTCCTGCCGGAGATCCTCGAAAAGGTGGTCCGTTCACTCTCCTTCCCGAAGTCGATGCGCTGGGGTGACGGAAATCTCAGGTTCGTGAGACCGATACACTGGATGCTCGCCGTCTATGGCGCGGACGTCGTCCCCTTCGCCGTCGATGGTATCATGAGTTCCAATCTGACGAAGGGGCACCGGTTTCTCTCCCCTGGCTCCTTTGTCCTGAAGGATATCGTTACGTATATCAACCTCATGGAGAATAACTACGTAATCGTTGATCAGGAGGCCAGACAGAGAAAGATTACCGAAGGCATAACGCGTCTCTCGGGATCCGTGGAGGGAGTGCCGGTGTCGGACGAAGCCCTCCTCGCGACCGTGACATACCTTACCGAATACCCTGTCCCTTTCCTCTGCGAGTTCCCCCCGAAATACCTCGGGCTCCCGAAGGAACTCCTCATCACGGTCATGAGGGACCATCAGAAATTCTTCGCCGTTGAGGACGGAAGCGGGAGGCTCAAGAACCATTTCATCGTCGTCTCGAATACGAAGGAGGAGAATGCCGGGACGGTGAAGGCCGGCGCCGAACGGGTCATAAAGGCGCGGTTCGAAGATGCGCGCTTTTACTATGAGGAAGACCTCGGGAAGCCGCTCCATGCGAGGATAGTAGAGATGAAGCGGGTGACCTTCCATGACAGGCTCGGGAGCCTCTACGACAAAACAGAGAGGGTCGTTAAGATAGCCTCTTTCCTCGCTTCACGGCTCTGCCCGGAAAAACGGGAGACCATCGAACGGGCGGCCCTGCTCTCG
>DASPUT010000196.1 GCA_035622735.1 Thermodesulfovibrionales bacterium
TCGGACAGTCTGAATTCCCTCCCATCGACCTTCAGTTTCGTATCAAGGCTTACGCTGCCTCGGATCATCATCTTCAATTCCCCGAGCCATGGACCCACGGAAAGGCCGATCTTTGTCAAGGCGGCCTTATCGATGTTGATATGAAACTCTTCCTCCAGAGAGAATCCGAGACAGGGAGTCCCGTGCGAGAGGTTGACCGCCCGAACGGTGAAAGGTGCCTCTTTTACCAGCGTCCCTTCGAATCTCTGCGTGTCCCGGTCGATCCTCTGAAAGCCCTCTTCCGCGTAAAAACTCGCGTGGCGTATCTCTCCCCCGGCGACGCGAAAGACCTCTATCTTCAGGGGGTATTCCTCGATAACATTCCATGTATACCCCCTGAGTTTGCCTTCAATGCATGCGATGATATTTTCCGGACCGTAGACCCTGAGAGGGATGTCTCTCCGAAGCAGAATCCGCAGAAGGGTGTCGAAGCCGATAAAATGGTCGATATGTGTGTGCGTCACGAAGACATCCGTTATCTTCATGATGTCGGCAGGCATCAACGATCGCAGGTCGCCGGCATCAAAGAGCACTGCGCGCTTTTCCCGGATCATCCTGATGTAGAGACCGGGATCTTCGTATTGGTTATTGATAAGCCGGTGATGAAATGAAGGTTTCATAGTAGTATCGCGAAAAATATTCGATCAAGAGATTATATCTCACTGTGATATAATAATAAATTAAAAATTTGGAATCTATTGGCTGCCAGAAATCGGCTTGCTGAGAGCGGATTTCCTCCGTCGGTTTTGACGGAGTGCGACCGGATCGCCGATAACTAAAGGGAGGATATATGCCCGAGCTGAGGAAAGACCCCATTTCAGGCCGTTGGGTCATCATTGCCGTCGAAAGGGGGAAGAGACCTACGGACTTCACCTCACCCCCGGTCCAGAGAAGAAAGGGAGGTTTCTGCCCCTTTGATCCGGGCAACGAGTACACGACACCGCCGGAGATCATGGCGTTCAGGCCGTCTTCTGCTCAGCCGAATGGGCCGGGATGGACGTTGCGGGTCATGCCGAATAAGTTCCCGGCCTTGCAGATATACGGGAATCTGGACAGGGCAGGCGAAGGGATGTTCGACAAAATGAACGGGGTCGGCGCCCATGAAGTCATCATCGAAACGCCGGACCACCAGCTCTCGCTCTCTACGATGTCTCCCAAGGCTGTTGAAGATGTCCTCTGGGCCTATTATCTCCGACTGACAGACCTCAAGAAAGACGTGAGGTTTAAATACGTCCTCATATTCAAGAACGAAGGCGATGCGGCGGGCGCCTCACTCGAACATTCCCATTCACAGCTCATCGCGGTCCCGATCGTACCGAAAATCGTCAAGGAAGAGATCGATGCGGCCAGGAACTATTTTGAGTATAAGGAGAGGTGTATATTCTGCGATGTCATCAATCAGGAGATCGGGAGCGGCAAGCGGGTCATTTATGAAAACTCGGGATACATCGCCATAGCCCCCTTTGCCCCGAGGGCGCCTTTCGAGACGTGGATTCTCCCGAAACGGCATGAATCTGTTTTTTCGCCCGCTGATAAGAGCTTCTTCGCTCTTGCTGGCGCCCTCCAGACCGTCCTGAAGCAGTTCGACAGGATACTCGATACCCCTCCCTACAATTTCATCATCCACACAGCCCCCTTCACCGATGAGGCGAACGAATACTACCACTGGCATATAGAGCTGATACCGAAACTCACGAAGATAGCCGGCTTCGAGTGGGGCTCCGGTTTCTACATAAATCCCACACTGCCCGAAGAGGCGGCCAAATTCATGAGAGAGGCTAAGATCTGACGGAAAGGCGGGCTGAAGAGGGTTTCCTATGAAGATACTCATCGCGGCGTCCGAGGCGGTACCCTTCGTGATGACCGGCGGACTTGCCGAAGTTACCGGCTCGCTTCTTAAGGAATACCGGAAGGTTTCCGGAACGGAGGTCGTTCTCATGCTCCCCCTTTACCCCGGCTTACGGGAGCGGTTTGAACTTGCCGAAACGGGGATCCGGTTGTCCGTTCCTGTTGGGACCCGGCGGCACGAGGGACGGGTCTGGGCTTTCGGGTCCTCGGTATATTTCTTCGAGTGCAGGGAATTTTTCGAAAGGTCTGAACTCTACGGGACGTCTCGTGGTGACTATTCCGACAATGCGGCCCGCTTCACCTTCTTTTCCCGGGCGATCCTCGATGCATGCATGGCGATGGGATTTCGACCTGACGTCATTCACTGTAATGACTGGCAGACAGGCCTAGTGCCTCTTTATCTGAAGAGCCTCTATAAGAGCGGTTTCTTCGAGAGAACGGCTACTGTTTTTACGATCCATAATCTCGGATATCAGGGTCTCTTCAGCGCGTCCGATCTTTATCTCACGGGGCTCGGCGGAGAGTGGTTTACCCCTGAGGGAATTGAATTTTACGGCAAGGTGAACTTTCTGAAGGCGGGCCTGATCGGAGCGGACAGTATCACAACCGTGAGCCCGACTTATGCGAAAGAGATCCTCACCCCTGAGTTCGGGTACGGACTTGAAGGTGTCTTGAAGAAGCGTTCCGATCGTCTCTACGGCATACTCAATGGGATCGACACCGAAGAATGGAACCCCCGGACAGATCCAAACATCGCGGCAACCTACGAACCGGCTGACATCGGGGGAAAGGACCTTTGCAGAAAGAGGCTCCTTGAGGAGTGCTTGCTGAGTGACGATGAACGTCTCCCCGTGGCTGCCGTCGTGGGGAGGTTGTCTGCGCAGAAGGGCCTCGATATCCTTGTCGACTCCATCGAAGAGATTATTTCGAAGGGGGCGAGGCTGATCATGCTCGGGAAAGGAGATGAGCTTTTCCAGAGACGAGTTCTCGAAGTTGCTGAACGGCACAAGGGATCAGTCTTTGTAAGGATAGGGTACGATGTCTCCTTTGCCCACCGCATTTACGCGGGGAGCGATATCTTCATCATGCCGTCGCGATATGAGCCTTGCGGTCTCGGCCAGATGATCGCGATGACGTACGGAACGGTACCCGTTGCGAGAAAAACCGGGGGGCTTGTGGATACCATCGTTGACTACGAACCGTTAAGGGAATACGGGACGGGTTTCCTGTTCGAAGACTACCGGGCGGCGGCGCTCCGTGAATGTATGAAGCGCGCCCTCTGTTTCTACGCCGAGAGGAAGAGATGGAATCCTCTCGTCTCGAATGCGATGATGAAGGACTTCTCCTGGGAAACCTCGGCGGCTCGGTATCTGAAGCTCTATGCGGAAACGACGGAAGCAGCGATGAGAAGAGGCTGAAATGACCCTGAGATCAAAGATAAGAGTCTTTGTATTCTTCTTTCTCATATTCACGGCTGTCTTTGCAGCAGGGAGTTTCGTCATCTTCGACCACCTGAGCAACAACTTCGAGGTTCTCACGTTTTCCGCCGAAGAGCACAACCTCTATGAAGAGCTCCTGACTTCCGTGAAGGGCCTGTCAAGAGATGCCAAGACATGGGCCCTTACCGGCGACGTTCAGTTCAGGAGCCAGTACCGCAAGGACCTCGTCAGCGTCTATGCGAGCCTGAAGAGACTCGGCGAAGTGGTCGGCCATACGGAGACCGTTGAATCGGCGAAGACCGATTTTGAAGAGTTGAAAGGCATAGCAGCTTCCCTGATCATTCTTGAACGGCCTGTCGCGACGAGGGATGTCCTCCGGTCCTTGCAGAGGCTCGAGGAGAAAGAAGAAGAGATGAATACGCGTCTGCGTACCGCATACCTTTCGTCCATTCAGGGTATTACCCGTGCCATCGTCCAGGGGGAGAGGATTAAGAAGGAAGTCGCATTTTATCTCGTTCTGCTTCTCATCATGATATCCCTCGGCTTCGTTCTCCTCGTCCTCTTCATGAGAAGAGTGATCGCAGTCCCCTTTCACGATATCCTGACCGCAACAGACCGGATAACCTCAGGTGACCTTAAATATCGCATCGGTTCGAAGCGTACGGACGAGTTCGGCGTCATCGCGGAGAGATTCGATCGGACGGTTGACGAATTACAGAAGATAAGTGCTGAGAATGAGGACCTCTATCTTTCGACAAGGAGCCAGTTACAGAAACTCGCTACGATATACGAGCTCGCGAAGGCACTGACCTCAACCCTCGACCTTAACGAGCTCCTCGACAGGATGGCGGAAGAATCTACGCATCTGCTTCATGCGAGGGGATGCATCATCAGGCTCATAGAAGGCGATAAACTCATCGTGAGGGCCTCCTTCGGCATCCCGAAGGAGAAAGAAGGCATGATGACCCTTTCTATCGGCGAGGGGCTCCCCGGAAAGGTTGCAGAGGGGAAGAGGGCGATCCTCGTGGGAGACCTGTCCACGATGCCTTCGGAGTGGAAGATACCGAATCTGGACGCGCGCTCGGTCATGAACGTGCCCTTACTCTTCCGCGGAACAGTGATCGGCACCTTCGCCCTGTACGATAAGATGGCTCCCGACGGCGAGATACTGCCCTTCTCAGGCGATGACCTCGCCACGGCCGAGGGGTTTGCTTCGCTGTCGGCGATCGCGATAGCGAAGGCCAAGATGTATGAACTGGAACTCCAAAAGGAGAGGGAGATCCTGGAGGCCAAGGGGAAACTTGATGTCCTCTTTGAGAGCGTGCAGGGAGGCATCATCAATATCGGGAAGGATTTTACCATCATATCGGTGAATCGCTTTGTTGAGCAGTGGGTAGGCTACGCGTCTGATGACCTCTGCGGGAAGAATGCCCTTGAGGTCTTTCACGGGAAGAAAGGGATCTGCCCGCACTGTGTCGCTCAAGTTACCTTCGAGACCGGCGAGATTCATACCATGACTCAGGTCAGCGGGTTAAACTACGCGGAGCTCACCTCGTATCCTATAAAAGACGAGGACGGCGGAATCAGAGAGTCCGTCGTCTACATCCAGGACATTACCGACCGCGTGCTCTAT
>DASPUT010000197.1 GCA_035622735.1 Thermodesulfovibrionales bacterium
ATCGTCTGCATCAAGCAGGTTCCCGATACCGCTGAGGTGAGGATTAACCCTGAGACCAATACCCTCATACGGGACGGCGTCCCGAGCATTACGAACCCTTATGACACGCACGCGATAGAAGCGGCACTCCAGATCAAGGAAAAGGTCGGCGGTAAGGTCATCGTCCTCACCATGGGCCCTCCGCAGGCCGAAAGTGCCCTGCGCGATGCCGTATCCATGGGGGCTGATGACGCGGTGCTCCTCACCGACAGGGCCTTTGCAGGTGCCGACACATGGGCAACGTCCTACACCCTCTCGAAGGCCGTAGAAAAACTCGAAGCTGATATCATCCTCTGCGGCAAACAGGCGATAGACGGCGACACGGCGCAGGTCGGTCCCGAAATGGCGGTGTTTCTCAACATCCCTCACATTTCTTACGTACGAAAGGTGGAGGAAGTGCAGGAAGGCACGATTCGGGTTCAGAGGCTGATGGACGAGGGATACGATATTGTCGAGTCCTCCCTGCCGGTCCTTCTTACGGTCGTGAAAGAGATCAATGAGCCGAGGCTGCCGTCGCTGAAGGGAAAGATGGCTGCCAAGAAGATCGAGATAAAGCGATGGTCCTCATCAGACATCGGCGCTGAAGCCGATAAGGTGGGTCTGAAGGCATCGCCGACTCAAGTGAGAAACATCTTCGCTCCCGAGGTGAAAAAAGAGAGGAAGATCTTCGAGGGGTCTCTCGAAGTTCAGGTTGACGCCCTAATTCGCGAAATAGGAAGACTGAAATGCGTATAGTCGTAGGCTCTGATAAGTGCTCAGGCTGCGAGACCTGTATCGGTTCCTGCCCCTATACCTCGATCGTGATGAAGGAGGGCAAGGCCTTCATAACCGAATATTGCCAGCTCTGCAGGGCCTGTCTCGGTGTCTGCCCGGAAGGAGCCATCAAAGAGGTGCTCGAAGAGGGAGAATCGCCGGCCCTACGGCAGACAGCGACGGACGGATATGCAGGCGTATGGGTGTTCGCGGAGCAGAGGGAGGGAAAGGTGGCATCGGTGGTCTACGAGCTTCTGGGCGCCGGGAGAAGGCTTGCCGCGGACCGGAACACACGTCTCTCCGCGGTCCTCTTCGGAGCCTCTAATGCGGAGGCCGTGGAACTCATCCGCTGGGGCGCCGATGAAGTATATCTATCGAACGACCCTCTCTTCGGAACATTCAACGACGAACCCTATGCTGACCTGCTCGGCCTTCTCATCAGGGAGCACCGCCCGGAAATAGTCCTTGCCGGCGCAACGCCCATAGGGCGTTCCTTCTTTCCGAGGGTTGCGGCACGGCTCTGGACAGGACTCACGGCTGACTGCACAGCCCTCGAAATCGACAGGGAATCGGGAAACCTCCTCCAGATACGGCCTGCCTTCGGCGGCAATATCATGGCGACGATCCTCTGCCCGAACAGCAGGCCGCAGATGGCGACCGTGAGACCGAGGGTGATGAAACGCGGAACCTATGAAGAGGGCAGGAGCGGCGATATCATCCACGTTGATGCCGGGGGATTGTCTTCTCGCACAAAGGTCCTGAAGACAGTGAAAGAAGTCTCCGAGACAGCCTGTAATCTCCAGGAGGCGGACATCATCGTATCGGGTGGGAGAGGGTTAGGAGAACAGAAAGGCTTCCGGCTCCTTTCCGAACTCGCAGAGATCCTTGGTGGTTCTCTCGGCGCCTCACGAGGAGCGGTTGATGAAGGCTGGATTCCTTACAGCCACCAGGTAGGCCAAACCGGAAAGACCGTCTGCCCGAGGATATATTTCGCCTGCGGAATCTCGGGTGCCGTCCAGCACCTCGTCGGCATGCAGTCTTCTGACATAATCATCGCTATCAACAAAAACCCCGAGGCCCCGATATTCAATGTGGCGACCTATGGAATCGTCGGCGATGTCTATGAAGTCGTGCCTATCCTCATAAAGAAGATCCGGGAGATGAAAGGCTTGCAGGAGTGACTATGCCTCCTTCTTTTCTTCATATTCGCGGTGAACAGGCCTCATGAAGATCGCCTTTGTCTTTCCCGGTCAAGGGTCACAGCATGTCGGCATGGGGAAGGAGATCCATGAGGGTTTTCCCGAGGCGAGGGAAGTCTTTCAGGAAGCTTCGGACGCTCTCGGGTATGATGTCGCCGGCCTCTGTTTTTCCGGTCCCGCCGAAGAACTGAACAAGACCTTCAGGACCCAGCCCTCCATTCTGACGGTGAGCACGGCGATATCGAGGGTGTTATCCGGCAGGGGGATTAAACCGTCTATTGTGGCGGGCCACAGCCTCGGGGAGTATTCGGCCCTCGTTGCGTCCGGTGTCATCTCATTTTCGGTCGCGGTGAAACTCACGGAAAAAAGGGGGGCATTCATGCAGGAGGCGGTTCCGGAGGGTAGGGGGCTCATGGCAGCCATCCTCGGACTCGAGAGAAGAACGGTCGACGAGATATGCCTTTCCCTGCAGTCAGGGTACGCAGCGCCGGCCAACTACAATTGCCCCGGACAGATCGTAATCGCCGGCGAAAGGGCTGCCGTGGAAGAGGCGATCATACGTGCGAAAGAGGCCGATGCCAGGAGGGCAGTGCCGCTGTCGGTCAGCGTTCCCTCCCACTGCAGATTAATGGCTGCGGCGTCCGAAAGACTTGGAGAAATACTCGATACCATCGAATTCAGGATCCCTGCGGTCCCCCTTGTGAATAACGCCGATGCCCTGATCCTCAATGCCGTGGAGAATATAAAAACCTCTCTTGTGCGCCAACTCAATAGTCCGCTTCTCTGGGAGGATACGATACGGGTGATCAGAGATTCTGGAGTCGAGACCTTTGTCGAGGTGGGGCCCGGAAGGGTTCTTTCCGGCCTCATAAAGCGGATTGTAGACGGTTCAAAAATTCTCAATGTGGAAGATATAAAGAGCCTCGATAAGACATTGACGGAACTGACTCCTTCCACCTGAGCGATTGCCGGTATCTCAGCGAATCACCTCTTCGCGCTGAATAGCCCTGTGCTAAGATATCTGTCCCCCCTGTCAGGAAATATGACCACCACTTTCTTCCCCTTGCCCAGCCTCTCGGCAATCCGCAATGCTGCCCACATGGCGGCACCGGAAGATATCCCGGCAAGAATACCCTCCTTAACGGCAAGCCCTCTTGCGGTCTCTTCGGCATCCTCGTCAGTGACGGGAATGACCTCATCGTATATGCCCCTATTCAGGACACCAGGGAAAAACCCGGCCCCGATTCCCGCAATCCTGTGCTTCCCGGGGTTTCCTCCCGAAAGAATGGCTGAGCCCGCCGGCTCCACAGCAACGATGAAAACGTCGGATTTTTCTCCTCTGAATACCTCTCCATTACCGGTGATAGTACCGCCTGTACCTATACCCGCGACGAAGGCATCGGGCACTCTGCCCAAATCACGCATTATCTCGATTGCCGTCGTCTTTCTGTGGGTATCGGGGTTTGCTCGGTTTTCGAACTGTAGGGGCATGAAGAAGGAGGGGTTATCCCTGCGAATCTTCTCCGCCTCTTCCCAAGCGCCCATCATGCCTCGCTCAGCGGGCGTCATGACAAGTTCAGCCCCGTACGCCTGGAACAGCAGCCGCCTCTCTACTGACATGCTCTCGGACATGGTGAGGATAAGGCGATATCCCTTCACGGCAGAGACGAGCGCGAGGCCGATGCCGGTATTGCCGCTTGTCGGTTCGATAATCGTCCCACCGGG
>DASPUT010000198.1 GCA_035622735.1 Thermodesulfovibrionales bacterium
TCCCCGACCCTCAGGGGGATGATCGGCGTCTTGCTTTCCGTATGATATCCCGTCTTCCCGAGAGCCGTAACCAGCCTGTTCCGGTTCTCCCATAATTTCTCGAGACGGTCGGTCCCCTTCCCGAGGACCTCCAGCGCCTTCAGTGATGCCGCGACAATGCCCGGGGGCAAGGCGGTCGAGAAGATGAAGCTCCGTGCGCTGTTCGTTACCCATTCGATAACATCCTCCGAACCGGCGACGAACCCGCCGTAAGAGCCGAGTGCCTTCGAAAAGGTACCCATCTGGATAATCCATGGCTCGGTCCGGATACCGAAATGAGCAAGGGCGCCCCTGCCTTTGCCGATGACACCGGTGCCATGGGCGTCATCAATATAGAGGAGGGCGTCATACCTCCTGCAGAGTCTGTGTATCTCCCGAAGGGGCGCGATATCACCATCCATACTGAAAACGGCATCGCTTACGACCACGTACCTGCCCCGTCCGGAGCCGGCCTTTGCAACTGAGGCCCGCTCCATGAGCTGAGAAAGGTGGGTCGCGTCGCGGTGCCGGTAGACAAGCGTCTCAGCCCGGCTCAACCTGCATCCATCTACGATGCTCGCGTGATTCAACTCGTCACTGAAAAGGACGTCCCCTTCTCCTGCGAGTGACGGGATGACCCCCGTGTTGGCGGCATACCCGGAGTTAAAGAGGAGTGCGCTCTCCGTCCCCTTGTGCTCTGCTATCCTATCCTCGAGTTGTTCATGGAGGCGGGTGCCCCCTGAGAGAAGCCGGGAAGCACCGCTCCCGAGACCGAAGTCGCGAAGGGCGGTTTCTGCGGCATCGGCGAGTTCCGGGAGATTTGCAAAACCGAGGTAATCATTGGAGGCGAAGTTTGTGAACTCCCTTCCGTTTATCACTATCCTCGGTCCCTGAGGAGAAGACCGGTCTCGTATGACACGGTTGAGATGACGATTGTATAATTCCCTGAGCTTGCGAGAAAACATGCGTGGACCTCATTTATCGTAGCACAAGTTCATTAATAATTTTAATGCATCGTTACGTTCTCTTTATATTCTCTCTCGACCGGCTGTTTCCGCGGGTTTCCATAATGCTGCCGGGGGAAAAGAATACCTTTTCAATCGGTGTTTCCTTCTTGACAAGGTTTTTGCTCCTGTGATAATCTGCTTAGGCTCACAAAATCTCGGAGGAGAAAACCGGAAATGTTGGAACTGAATTCATGGTTTTTTGTCCTGCTCCTGAACTTTCTTGCATTGCTCTATATCCTCAACATCATCCTCTTTAAACCCCTTCTCAGGCTCTTTCAGGAGAGAGACAATACCATTAAGGGATCCCTTGCTGCCGCGAAGGAGATGGACGCGAAGAAAGAAGACGCCCTCGCGAGGATGAACCGGGAACTTCTCGAGGCGAGGAACAGGTCGAAAGAGGTCTTCGAGCGCCTGCGGAATGGGGGACTGTCCCGACAGAAGGAGATGCTCGAAGCGGCCGCTACCCAAGCGCATGATCTCATAGAAAAGGCGAAGGGTGAATTGAAATCGGAGGCAGAAAAGGCGAGGCAGAAATTGCGGTCGGACGTAGAGAGGTTCTCGGACGAGATCGTGAGAAAGCTGGTGGGGGCATGAAGACCCAAATGGCCGATGGTCAGGAATCGCCCGCCCATCCCTGCCCCCGCTCTTCACGGACACCCCTCGTGACCATTCGCTCGCTCCTCCTCGCATGCTGCATCCTGTCCCTCGGATGCGCGTCACTCGCCTTCGGGGCCGAAGAAGCGGCACACGGCGGAGCGTGGAAGGAATGGCTCTGGAAGATACTCAACTTTGCCATCCTCGTCTTCATTCTCGTAAAGTTTTTGAACAAGCCTCTTCGGGAATTCCTGCGAGGGAGGACGGAACTCATCGAAAAGACCCTCAAGGAAGCGAGGGATGCAAAGGCGCTCGCTGAAAAGGCCCTCGCCGAAGTCGAAGAAAGGTTGAAACTCAAGGATCGGGAGATAGAGGAGATCATCGCACGCGCCGAGCGTTCGGCGAAGGCCGAGCATGACCTTCTCGTTCAGAACGGGGAACAGATGAAAGAGAAGATCCTTGAGCAGGCGCGAAATAATATCGATTATGAATTGAGGCTCGCGAAAGAAACGATAAAGGCAGAGGCTGTCGGGATCGCTATGGAACTGGCAGAGAAGAAACTGAAGGAGAGGCTCACGAAAGAGCAGCAAGTGAAGCTCGTCGAAGAGTCACTCGAGAGAATGGAGACGAAGCGTTGAAACTCCCGCAAAAGGCAAAGAGGGCTGCAACGATGTTCCTGAACACCGTCGGTATCGAGGCCGTGCCGAAGGCGCTGGATGAACTCTTCGCGATCAACGGACTTGTCGGAAAGAGCAGGGATTTCCGCGGCCTTCTCGAAAACCCACTCTTTACGGATGAAGAGAGAGGAAAGGTGATGAAAGAGCTTGCCTCGCTGCTGAAGCTGTCCGACAACACAGTCAGGTTCGTACGCTATCTCTCCGAACAGCTCATGGTCCAATCGCTTCCCGAGGTGATCCAGGCCCTCACGGCCATGTACCTTGAGAAGAAAAAAAGGGCAAAGGCGACGGTGATCACGCCGATAGACACAAACAGGAAATACGATGCCGCACTGACCGCCTCCCTGAAGGCGTTGACGGGAAGGGACATAGATATAGAATACGTCGTCGACCCTTCCCTGCTCGGCGGCATCCTCATAAAGGTGGGGAGCACCATGTACGACAGCAGTTTAAGGGGCCAGTTACGGCTTTTAAAAGATGATCTACTAAAGAGGTGATTCGATGGAGATTAATGTCGCAGAGATAAGTGAACTCTTGAAAAAACAGATCAACGACTTCGAGAAGAAGGTGGATGTCAGCGAAGTCGGAAGCGTGATATCCGTCGGAGACGGTATTGCGAGGGTCTACGGCCTCGAAAAATGCATGGCCTCTGAGCTCCTCGAATTCCCCAACAGCATCTTCGGCATGGCCCTGAACCTCGAAGAAGACATGGTAGGGTCTGTTCTCTTCGGGGAAGACTCGCTCATCAGGGAAGGCGATATCGTTAAACGCACCGGGAGGATCATGTCTGTCCCCGTAGGCGATGCGATCATCGGAAGGGTCGTGAACGCCATCGGTCAGCCGATCGACGGAAAGGGGCCGATACAGGCGACCGAGACGAAGATGGTCGACATCGTCGCCCCAGGTATTGTTGACAGGCAGCCGGTCAGAGAGCCCCTCCAGACAGGGCTCAAGGCCATCGACTCGATGATCCCCATCGGGAGAGGACAGAGGGAACTCATCATCGGTGACAGGCAGACGGGAAAGACCGCTATCGGCATCGATGCCATTATCAACCAGAAGGGTGGCGATGTCATCTGCATCTACGTCGCGATCGGACAGAAGCGTGCGAATATATCCCGAATGGTGAAGCTGCTCGAGGATTTCGGAGCGATGGGACACACCATCGTCGTCTCCGCGACGGCGAGCGAACCCGCGCCGCTCCAATTCATAGCTCCCTTCACCGGCTGCGCAATCGGTGAATACTTCAGGGACAAGGGGAGACATGCGCTCATCGTTTACGACGACCTCAGCAAGCAGGCCGCTTCTTACCGGCAGCTCTCCCTCCTCCTTAGGCGTCCCCCCGGACGTGAGGCCTATCCCGGCGATGTCTTCTATCTCCATTCGAGGCTGCTCGAGAGGTCGGCGAAACTTTCCGCTGATCTCGGCGGAGGATCTCTCACCGCGCTTCCGATCATCGAAACCCAGGCCGGAGACGTATCAGGTTATATCCCGACGAATGTCATATCCATCACCGACGGCCAGATATACCTTGAACCCGAACTCTTTTATGCGGGTGTCAGACCTGCAGTCAATGTCGGTCTGTCGGTCAGCCGGGTCGGTGGTTCGGCTCAGACAAAGGCGATGAAGCAGGTCGCGGGCACGCTCCGCCTGGACCTCGCGCAATTCAGGGAACTTGCGGCATTCGCCCAGTTCGGCTCGGACCTTGACAAGGCAACCCTTGCACAGATCGAGAGAGGGAAGAGGATGGTGGAGCTTCTCAAGCAGGGGCAGTATTCGCCGCTCTCGGGGGAAGACCAGATCTTCATTCTCTTCGCCGGTGCGAACGGGTTTATCGATGACGTGCCTGTCGAGGCGGTTAGGAAGTTCGAAGAGGAGTTTCTCAGGTTCCTGAAGGACAGGGGTGAAGATATCAGAAAGGAATTGCGGGAGAAAAAGGTGATAGACGATCCGCTCAAGGAGAAGATCGTGAAGGTCGTCGAAGAATTCAAGAAGGGTTTCTCCCTGTAGGGCTGCATGCAAGAGAGACCGGTCTCAGGTGAATAGATGCCTACGCTGAGAGATATCAAGAGAAGAATCAAGGCGGTCAATAACACACGCCAGATTACCAAGGCGATGAAGATGGTCGCTGCGGCGAAGCTCAGGAAGTCCCAGACGCGGATGCTGGAACTGCGCCCCTACGCCGAGCGGATGCACCAGGGAATCCGGAACGTGGCGCGGACCGCCGAGGTGAGTCTCCATCCCCTGCTCGCATCGAGGCCGAGAAGGACAGTCGAAGTCGTGGTCCTCACGAGCGACCGGGGGCTTTGCGGCGCATTTAATACGAACCTCCTGAAGGCGTCTGCAAAACAGATACGGGCAGTCGAGGAGGACGGCTTCACCGTCAGCGTCAGCGCTATCGGGAAGAAAGCGGTCGACTACTTCAAGAGGCGGAACATCGCGCTTCGTGCGAATTGGACGGGACTCTCCGGGAGGGTCTCCTTTTCGTCCGCTCAGGAAGTGGCCAAGGACATTATCGAGAACTACATCGACGAAACCTTTGACGAAGTGTTGCTCGTCTTCAACCAATTCAAGTCGGTGGCACAGCAGCAGGTCACGGTGATGAGGCTTTTCCCGCTCGTGACGGATGAAGATGAGGCAGAGGAGGAATGGGAAGGGGTCGGCGACATCATCTATGAGCCTTCCCCTGAAGAGATCTTTAGCATCCTTCTTCCGAAGAACGTCGAGATACAGGTCTTCCGCGGCCTCCTCGAATCACAGGCCTCTGAAGAGGCAGCCCGCATGACCGCGATGGAGAACGCAACGAAGAACGCCAATGAGATGATAGACAGCCTGACCCTTCAGTATAATAAGGCGCGCCAGGCTTCGATCACGAAGGAACTCATGGATATCGTCGGCGGCGTTGAAGCCCTGAAATAAATAATCTTTGGAGGTTCACATATGAATGAAGGAAAAGTCGTCCAGGTAATCGGCGCGGTCGTTGACGTGGAATTCGAAGAGAAGCTGCCCGAGATATTGAATGCCCTCAAGATAGAGCAGAAGGCCGATTCCGGCAGAGGGGTCCCGGAACTGAATCTCACCCTTGAAGTTGCGTCGCACCTCGGGGAAAACAAGGTGAGAACGATCGCGATGACGACGACGGACGGCGTTGTCAGGGGTATGAGAGCCGTCGATACCGGTTTACCGATCGCCGTGCCGGTCGGCGACGGCATCCTCGGCAGGATCATGAACGTCACGGGAGACCCCTATGACAAGCTCGGCCCGATCGAGGCGAAAGACAGATGGCCGATCCACAGGTCTGCGCCTGAATTCGCCGAGCAGGAGCCGGTGACGCAGGTATTTGAGACGGGCGTCAAGGTCTTCGATCTCCTTGTTCCCTTTGTCAAGGGCGGTAAGATGGGGATGTTCGGCGGGGCCGGCGTCGGCAAGACAGTCGTTATCATGGAGATGATCCACAATATAGCGATGGTGCATGGCGGCGTCTCGGTATTTGCCGGCGTCGGGGAACGGACGAGGGAAGGGAATGACCTCTACCTCGAGATGAAGGAATCAGGCGTCTTGAACAAGACAGCCCTCGTGTACGGCCAGATGAACGAACCGCCCGGCGCGCGGGCGAGAGTGGCCCTCACCGCCCTCACCGCGGCGGAGTACTTCAGGGACCAGGGCCAGGACGTGCTCATCTTCATAGACAATATCTTCAGGTATACCCTGGCGGGCTCCGAGGTCTCGGCGCTTCTCGGAAGAATGCCCTCTGCCGTAGGATACCAGCCTACGCTCGGAACGGAGATGGGCGTTTTGCAGGAAAGGATCACGACGACAAAAAAGGGTGCCATCACGTCCATGCAGGCGATTTATGTGCCTGCCGACGATCTTACCGACCCCGCTGTGGCGACAGCGTTTACCCATCTTGACGGAACAGTCGTCCTTTCGAGGCAGATATCCGAGCTCGGCATCTACCCCGCGGTGGACCCGCTCGATTCGACGTCGAGAATTCTCGACCCGAAGGTCATCGGAGAAGAGCATTACGCCGTCGCCAGAAAGGTCCAGATGATACTCCAGAGGTATAAGGAACTCCAGGACATCATCGCGATCCTCGGAATGGAAGAACTCTCCGAAGACGACAAGCTCGCCGTGGCGAGGGCCAGGAAGATACAGCGTTTCCTGAGTCAGCCCTTCCATGTCGCAGAGGCGTTCACCGGAAGACCGGGGAAGTATGTCAAGCTTGCCGACACCATCAAGGGTTTCAATGCGATAGCTGACGGCGAGTACGACGATCTTCCCGAGCAGGCCTTCTATATGACCGGCACGATCGAGGAAGTCGAAGAAAACGCTAAGAAGCTCGGCTGGAGCAGGTAGCGAGAGATACAGGTAAGGAGCCATACGCGTGGAGACACTACGTCTTGATGTTATCACCCCTTACGGCATTATTTTCAGCGATGATGTGGACGAGTTCACCGCCGTCGGAAGTGAGGGTGAGTTCGGCGTGCTTCCGGGACACGCGCCCTTTGTTACAATCCTCAGGGTCGGTATGCTCACCTACAAGAGTGGCAACCAGACCGGATATATCTTCGTCAACAGCGGTTATGCCGGGGTGCGGGCGGACAGGACGCTCATCCTGGCCGATAGCGCCGAGCGATCTGAAGATATCGACGTTGAGCGCGCCAAAGCCGCGTTAAAACGGGCAGAGGAGAGACTGAAACAGGCAGAAAAGATAGATTTCGCGCGCGCGACAGCGGCCGTTGAAAGGGCGACCATAAGGGTGCAGGTAGCGGAGAAGCACGCCGCAAGATAAATAGCCACGCCTTCCCTCTCTCTTGTGTTGTAACCCTGCGGATAATGCCGACCGGACAACCTCGAAGTCAAGCTCGGAGCTTACGGCGTGACCGCCAAGGCCGCTCCTTCAATTATTTGTACCGTGACAGTCACTGCAGTTCATCTCTTTATAGGAATCCCCGACATCGACCGGGTGAGGATACGCCGCGGTGGTAAGAAGCACCTGACCCTTCGATCGGTCGCCGGCACGCGTGATGAGGAGATGACAGAGACTGCAATCCCTTGACAACACCTTGCCGTCACTGCTCACGTGCCTGCCATCGTGGCAACGAAAACACCCGGGGGAGTACATATGGCCGGCATTGTCGGGAAAGCTCCTCCAGCTCACCTTCATCGCGGGGTCATAGTTGCGGCCATAGATAGTCTGTACCTCTTTCACGGCCTTTTCGATTTCCGCCTTCTTTGAAGAAGACAGCTCAGGGTAAGTTTTTTCATAGAAACCCATGATTATCTCCCTGATACCGTTGCGCCCGGCCTGTCCGGAGTCGTAACTCTTTTCGAGTGCCTTCATCGCTATACTCTTTATTTCCGGCAGAGACGGGTCGATCAATCTCTCCTGTAGATATGCGTTCAACACCTGATCTGGAGGACGGAAGAAATGCCCTGTCCTGTTATGGCAGTCAATGCAGTCCATGACGCGCTTCTCGGCTCTGCTCAGCTCTTCGTCGGTGGCCTTGCTGTCGGTGCTCCGATACACCCTTTCCTTCCCGTCATATCCCGTCGCCTGTATCCAGGGAATCACCAACCGTTTCCGGTCAGCAGCAAAATACCTGATCTCCTTTGCAACCGTTGCATGCCAGTGGACCCTCGGCGGTTTCTCCGTTTCAATGCGGCCCGTTCCCATCTTCAAAAGCAAATAGATCGTCCACTCCGTGTTCCTTGCGTCCGAAAGAAAGTGCCTCCTCGTATCGAGCTTTTCGCTAAGAGCATATTGCAGACCATGGCATGTTTTACAGGTATCCTCTGCCGGCCGCAAATCTTTGACCGGAACCGGTATCGGCCTCTTATATTTATCGAAGACGAGGGCATAGAGCTGTCTCGTCCCGTTCAGTTTCGAGAGGAAGAAATGCTTGGCGCCTGAGCCGACGTGACAGACTACACAGTTGATCTCAGCGTGGGGTGAAAAACCATGGGCAGTGCTTTCAGGACCCATGACACGGTGGCAGAGCATGCCGCAGAAGGTGTCGGACTCCACGTACTCATAGGCATTAAAACTGATAAACGCATAGAGCAACGAGAGCAGTACAAACCCAGTGCCGAGAAGAGCCATGGTGATGCGCTGAGAGGGGTCGTTGAAATCGATCACCGGAAGACGTTCGGCAGGTCGGCCTGCTTTCATCCTGCGGCGTTCACGTATGACACCGATCACAAACAGAGCAAGGCCGCAGAGAACGAAAACCGGCAAGATGATAAAGATGATGACATCCGCATAGGGCTTCGGATGCTTTGTCAGCGTCTCGACAACAGTGAAAAAGAGGATGAGGCCGACATTGAAAACAGCGATAACTATTCCGATGAGGGAGAGGGGATTATAGAATGTCGCCGGAAATCTTCGCTTCACGGATAGCTCCTCTTGTTGCATGACAGGCTGAGGAAATACCTGCCCGATAGAAAGCGGGCCGTACGAGGAACCCATGATTCATCGTACAGCCCTTTGCCTCTTTACAAACTATCTATTTCTTTTTCGGCTTTTCGACCGAAATGGCGAATGCCTCGGTATAGGTGATCACCACGAGGTCTCCTACCTTCACATTCTCAAGCTTCTTCGGATCCTTGATCTTCACTTCCTTAACGTTCCCCTCTGGTCCCTTCAGCGTCACGGAGGGCTTCTTCTTGTCGATAGCCGTGATCGTGGCTGTTAGGGTAACCTTATTCGCCATGGCCGCTGCAGGCATCTCACCCGGCTTTGCCCTTCCGGCCACCTGCTCTTCCGTCATACCCGGCGTGGCTTCTCCCGGCTTCTTCACGTCGACGACAAGAGACTCATAATACTTCGCCTCGACCTGGTCTCCCACCTTTACCTGCGGAAGGTTCCTCACTTCCTCGCCCGCCTTGAAGGTTATGGTATTTCCTTTTGGACCCTTGAGCGTGACCATCCGCGTCGTCTGGTCCACCGCCTCGACCGTGGCGGTCACTGTCCTGAGTTCCGACTTCTCGAAGGCCGGTTTCTTTGCCTGAGCAGGCGCCGCGGATTCCTTTTTCTCTTCGGCTAGCGCAGCCCCTCCAAGAGACAGGATAAACATCGCTACGACGAAAACAGAGAGTACTCTCTTCATACAAACCCCTCCTTCCATGAATAATACTTTGCTATAACGCCGAAGGCGCTTTTCAAGACCCTGCATCGACGCATCATCAACCGACACGCTGCATCACGACATTCCCATTTCCATAATCGATGATCAGCTTGTCCCCCTCGATCCTGAACTTCGTGTTCTCGACGTACTCAGGCTTGCTGAGAATGAGCGTAGACCCGACGATACGGTACGACTCCGTAACCTTTTCGACATGCCCGTTCATATCCGTTTTTGTCGTTACGACGGTGCCGTCTTTCCTGAAGTGGGAAACGATCGACTTGTGGCGCTTCTCGGGCTTCGGCGTGATGCTGATGACCTGCCAGGTGGTTCCGGCAAGAGGTCTCATTTCCGCCTCAGTGGCAGCCTGACGCTTCGCCGCGTCCTTCTTGTCTGCCTCGTTGCCGACAAGATACCCAATCCCTGCTCCTATGCCCGCCCCGAGCAGGGCAGTCGCTCCCCAGGACCCATGCATATTCGCAAGGCCGCCGATGAGGGCTCCCGCACCGGCACCGGTGGCGGCCCCCGTCTGAGCCTGCGTCGCGCAGCCGCCACCCAATACTGCTGTGAGTAACATTCCGACAACGCAGATGACGCTCACTATTCCTTTACCGTTCATCGCTACTCCTTTCCCAACATCACTCCGATATCCGAAGGGCAATGATAAATACTCCGTGGCCCTATTTTATTTCTTTTCAGGTAAAGGCTGGTTCAGCCTTTTCATTATAGCACAAGAGACGAACTCATATTGACAATGGTTCCCGATATTGATACATTAGAGATGATGTTTACAAAGTCGTGTCTTGCGATCATCTCCGGCGTTCTCATTCTTGCTTCAGCCACTGTCGCGATATGTGCGGCTGCGGAAGAGGATCAGTGTGCTGAACGCGGTATCAGCGTCAGGAACATGGCGCTCATTAACTTATGGTACAGCAAGAATGGCGGACAATGTTCGACGTGGTATCCTCGTGACCCGAGCTATCGTTTCACGATTAAGCCGCGAGACAGCGTCGAGATTTTTCTTGATTCAAGCTGTCAGCAACCCTATTGTGCCAAGAACCCCACCTACAAAGATTACAAGGCTGCCGACACTGACGGCGATTGCAACGTTAATATGCGCCCGATTTGTGAGCTCTCGGATTCTCTTTAGCGTCCCGGAAATACTTCACAGCGATTGTCGAGCAGCAGATTTACAAGTGCGTCATTACGTTCTTGCGGAAGGCGTTAGTATGCGTTTCTTCCTCCAAGTCGGTGAGTCCGCGTCTGTTCAGCCCATCCATAGACCTCTCGCCTCATAAGGTTGCAAGAGAGCGTTATTGATTTTCGTTATCGCCGCACTTCATCTGAGCAAGTTTTCTTTGTGAAGATTATCTGTCATAATTTCGATGTAAGACGGTATCGCATTACGGGGATCACCCGACGTCTGGGTATACGATGTGGCGGTCCAGATGAGCTTCTCTGTTTTCGCATCGTAGAGATTCGTCTCGATCATGAAGAGCTGATTGTCCGGGGCGTTGTTGAAGATTTCCCCGGTGGAACTGAAAGAACGACCATACATATCCGGCATGCGATAGTAATATCCTTCAGGAATATCGTTCGCGCTCCGCGTTTGCCCGCCCATCTCCCTGAAAACGATTCTCGTAAGGAGCACGGCATCCGCTTTGAGCTCAGCGACCTTTGCTTCGAGTATCTCCTTATCCACCTTGGTCTCTTGAGGAAAAACGGTATAACTCGGAATCGCATCGATTCCATATTTTCTCAATTGCTTCACGAACTCATCTTCGAAGAGGACCCGCACCTTCTGCGTTTGAGAAGGTCCTACTACCAGCATCTTTCTGAATTGCTGCCCCTGATACTCTTGATCTACCCAGACCTTCGTCACCTTCGTCTTCGATGTGGCACACGCTAACAAGAGTACAACCGGAATTATTGTCAATAACAACAAGAGATGGCCTACCTTTTTCATAGAATCCTCCTGGCAATTGAATGCGAATTGTTCAACAACGCGCTGACTATTTATCCCTTCCCTCTCTCCCGCAACTCAAGCGTCTAGAGAGTGGAGCTTTACGACGACAGCGGCAAGCACCGCCGTCGACCAGCCGAACATGAGCATCCCGGCCATCGATTCAAATGCCCCGAGGCCCCGCCAGTGGTCCGGCAGCGTTATGTAGCTGGCACCGAGCGTGGTGTAGCTGTTGATCGAAAAATTCATTGCCGACATAGCATTCGGGACGATACCCCTCAATACGTAATAGGCGGTCCAGATGACGACTTCAAAGGCATGCGTGGCCATCATGATCGCGACGATGCCGATCATGACCATTCTGTAGGCACCGGGATGCTTGCGATCTTTTTCACTCGAGTAAGAACGTCTGAAATAACGCCTCGCCAAATTCATACCCGCTGAGTGGGCGATGACCGTCAGACTCGTCAGTGCCAGCGCGACAAGAAACTGCTCGACGTAGCGGAAATCAAAGTTCATCATCTTCATTGGATCAATGCGGCTCGCTTTTTCCGTCTCCGCTTGTAGATGAAGTCGGAGTGCCTGAAGTGGTGCCCGACACTACCGTCATTTCGTCGGCCTTGACGACCCAGCCCCCACCCATCGCCTTATACAGATTGACGAGCGCCTCGAAAAGGGTCCCCTGTCTTTGTGCGTGAATCAGCTCTGCGGTGTATAGCCTTGTATTCGCATCGAGCACCTCGAGATAGCTTGTGTAGCCGTTTTCGTATCGGAGCCATGCGAGGTCCGCGTAACTGCGAAGGGCGCCTACTTCCTGAACAAGCGCAGCGAGTTCTTCCCTCGTCCTCCATTGGTCAACGAGGGCATCGTCAACCTCGCGGAAGGCGGTCTGGATCGCCTGCTGGTAGATGAGGACGGCCTGCTGCTGCACCGCTTCAGCTGACTTCACCTGCCCTGCGATCGCCCCGCCTGTAAAGATAGGCGCCGCTAAAGGGACAGCCCAGCTCCACGTCTTTGCCGGTCCCTTGAAGAGGTCGGACAGATTATTGCTCGCCAACCCGAGGGCCCCGGTGAGAGAGATAGTAGGGTAATATTGGGCCTTTGCGACTCCGATGTTCGCGTTCGCTGCGATGAGGTTTTCTTCAGCCTGCCGGATATCAGGACGGTTCACAAGGATGTCCGAGGGCAGACCCGAAGGTACGGCGGGAAGCATGAGTTCATCAATCGTCTTGCCCCGCGGAATCGAGCCAGGGTTTCGTCCCAGAAGCACGCTCAGTGCGTTTTCCTGCTGGGCTATGATCTTCTCGTAAAAGGGGATATTCGCTAGTGCTTGTTCATATTGGGCCTTCGCCATATTAACTTCCACCTCAGAAACAATTCCATATTCGAAGCGGAGATTGAAGATGTCGTACCCCTCCTTGTAATTCACTGCCGTCTGCCTCGTAATCTCGAGCTGTTTGTCCAGGTCACGGAGGTTGACATATGCATTTGCGACTGAACTGACAAGGGTTAATATCACTGTCCTTCTGGCCTCTTCAGTGCTGAGCAGGTTTGCCCGCGCCGCTTCCGTGGCACGCCGGAGTTTCCCCCAGAGGTCGATCTCCCAGCTCGCATTGAGGAACAACTCCGAACTGTTGAAAGTCGGGTTACTGCCCGGGCTCTCCTGAAGGGGCAGCGGCCCTGTCAGTTGGCTCACCCGCTGTCTCCCGTAAAGGGCGCCGGCAGATACTTGTGGGAAAAGAGCTGCGCGGGTGGTCTCGTACTGTCCGATGAACTGTTCCACACGCGCCGCAGCTATCTTGACATCCTTGTTCTCCTCAAGGGCGACGTGGATAAGATCGTTCAGCACGGGGTCATTGAACTGCTCCCACCATGCCGTGTTCGCTACATCCTTCGCTTCCTTGTCTTCGAACCTCCATGTCTGCGGCGTGTCCACCTGCGGCCGCTGGTAATTCGGCCCGACCATGCAGCCGGACGTGATCAGGATAAAGGACAATAAGAGGATACCTTTACGCATGGCGGTCCCCTTCCTTTCCGGAGGTCCCTTCTCCGTGGACGTCTCCCTTAGCAGGAGGATGGGCGCCCGTGTCCCCTTTATGCCCGAGCTTCTCGACCACGTAGAACGTGACCGGTATGAGGAATATGGCGATCGCGCTCGCAGCTCCCATGCCGCCGATGACCGCCGTACCCATGACCTGGCGCGAGATAGCACCGGCACCACTCGCAATGGCGAGCGGCACGCAGCCAAGGATGAACGCAAAACTCGTCATGAGGATCGGACGAAGGCGCAGCCTGGCGCCATTGAGGGCCGCGTCCATGAGTGTCTCTCCCTTTTCATACTCCATCTTTGCGAACTCGACAATCAGGATCGCATTCTTTGCCGCGAGACCGATGAGCATGACCAGACCGATCTGCGCGTAGACGTTATTTTCGAAGTTTCGGAGTAAGAGCCCTCCGAAGGCCCCGGCCACGGCGATGGGAGTGCCGAGGAGGACCGAAAAAGGTAATGACCAGCTCTCGTACTGCGCCGCCAGAATCAGGAAGACACAGAGGAACGAAAAAGCGAAGATTGCGATCGGCGAAACCCCCTGCTGTGCCTTTTTCTCCTGGAAAGACATGCCGCTGTAATCATATCCCATCTCCCTCGGCATGGTCTGGGCAAACACCTCTTCCAATGCCTTCATCGCCTGCGCCGAGCTGAACCCGGGAGCAGCCGTTGCATTGATCTGGGACGAGCGGTAGAGGTTGTAACGCATAGTGAATTCCGGGCCGTATATGGCGCGGACCGATGTGAGCGCCGAGAGGGGAACGGGTTTTCCTTCGCTGTTTCGTACGTAAAACTGGCCGATGTTCTCGATGTTGGTACGATATTCCCCTTCGGCCTGGAGGAATACCTGCCACTGGCGGCCGAAGCGGTTGAAATAGTTGATGAAGCCGCTCCCCATGAAACACTGTAAGATCTTATATACGTCAGAGATGTTGACCCCCTGCTTGAGGACCTTGTCCCTGTCCACATCCACGAAGAGCTGCGGCACCGTCGGAATGAACGTCGTGGTGATGCGACTCAACTCGGGCCGCTTCCTTGCCGCTTCGATGAACTTCTGCGTATTGGCTGCGAGAAAGGCGATGTCTTTGCCCGAACGATCTTCCAGGATGAAGGTGACCCCACCGGAAGTGCCGACACCCATAATGGCAGGCGGAGGGAAGGCAAAGCCGATCGCTCCGGGAATGGAGGCCATCTTCTTTGAGATCGACGCCTTTATCGCCTCGTACTTCTCCTCCGGCTTCTTCCGCTTGGACCACTCCTCCAGGGAGATGAAGAAGAAGGCGCTGTAGGTATTCTGCACCTGGCTCAACATGTTATAACCGATAATCGACGAGCAGTACTTGACACCCGGTGTCTTCGTGATGATTTCCTCGGCCTGATGGGCCACCTCGCCAGTCCTCTGCAGGGAAGCCGCGTCCGGCAGCTGTATCCCCGCGAAGATGAAGCCCTGGTCCTCGTCGGGGAGGAAGCTGGGGGGGATGTGCTTGCCCGATAGCCCGGCCAAGACCGCGACGGCTGCGAGGATTATCAGGCTCACCGCGCTCTTCCTGATGGCCGCGCCACAGAGAGAAACATATCCATCGGTAGCTCGGCCGAAGACCCGGTTGAACCAGTCGTAGAACTTCTGCAGCAGACCGGTCCCTTTTTTCTTTGGCTTCAGAAGCAGCGCGCAGAGGGCCGGAGAAAGGGATAGGGCGTTGAAGGCGGAGAAGATGACCGAGACGGCGATAGTCACTGCGAACTGCTGGTAAAGCTGACCGGTAATCCCGGGTATGAAGGCGGTCGGAATGAAGACAGCCGACAGGATGATTGCGATAGCCATGACCGGGCCGGAGACCTCTTCCATCGCCTTGAACGACGCGTCCTTTGGTGAAAGGCCCTTCTCAATATGGTGTTCCACCGCCTCGACGACAACGATAGCATCATCGACGACGAGGCCAATGGCGAGGACGAGACCGAAGAGCGAGAGCGTGTTGATCGAGAAGCCGAGCAAGGGAAAGACGGCGAAGGTTCCTACGAGCGACACCGGGACCGCCAGAAGCGGAATCAGCGTGGACCTCCA
>DASPUT010000199.1 GCA_035622735.1 Thermodesulfovibrionales bacterium
TTACGGTGCTGACCGTTACCGGTTTCAGAAAGAGCGTAATAATGTTGAATGCGCCCGTATCCGACTGAGCGGTAATGTTTAAGACGCTTGTAATGTTTGAAAGGATGGTAGGGTCAACGACTATCGTAGTCGTCGCCTGACCTACATTGTTCGTTGTCTTGACGTTTCCGTCCGGAAAGATAAGGTCACAGACACTGCTGCCGTCGCTGCACTTCGCCGCGGGGTCTGTTCCGACCTTAAAGGGTCTGTCGGCTCCGAAGGTGACCTGGCTGCCCGATACGAGAAAAGAACCGTTCATGACTGTCGCCCTGATAAGGCGGCTATTGTCATTTGCATTTTTTAACATCGTAAAGTCAGCCGGTTCATCAAAGGTTCCGTCACCGTCATCCACGTCGAGAGTCAGTGAAGGTGTCAGCTGTGAGACGCTCTGCGGAGAGAAGAATACAGTCTTCCGGTCCCTTAAAAGGCCGGCTCCAGAACTTACCTCAACCTCGATCGTCACAAAGCCGGAAGTGGTAGAGGAAAGTCTCATCGTCGCTATGCCGGCGCCATTCGTCACGGCGCTGGTTGAAGCGGCTGTTTTTATGCTACTTGTTTTAGCGGACGCAGGGCTAAAGGTTCCGGTAAGAGAGAGGTTTGTGAAAGTAACTTGAGTGAACGGGACAGGCATTCCATTGCCATCGAGGACCTTCGCCTCAAGCGAAATGGATGAGTTCGTCTGTGCGACAGACTGAGAGGGAAAGAGTTGAACGAGAGAGGCTGTACCGGGATTCTCTCCCGCAGGTACGACACTATTGCTGGCACTGTTGCCGCAGCTGTTCGCACCGAGGGATAATGCCAGCAACGCCACTAGTAAAAAGATTTTTTTCATCTTATCCTCCGGAATCTAAGTTCATCCGCAATAATTAAAGCTGCCTATCTGAAAGTTCGTCTGTGTCTGCCAGGTAAAACTCTTCCCGAACTCGTTATGCCCAACAAACGTGTACGTTGCCGTATAGTTGTTCAGGATATTCGTCGTATACTGACCGCTCTGGATATCCGAGAGGTATTTGAATTTGCGCGTCAGGTCTACGAGAATGAGGGTCGCCGTCGTTACCGCTGTCGCACCTGCAGAAGCGGGCGTAGTTGGGGGAGCGATGGCGATGGTATTAAATACCGTATCCGACTCGATAGGCGGCGCGCCTATGGAATCGTTGGAGCGCCGGTAATCGATGGTATAGTAATCGACGAAGAGTGTTCCGAGCTGGAAGGTAGAACGGTTGTTTATGGGACTCACCGTGAAAGTGACGGTTGCGAGGTGGTCCGCGAAAAATTCAAAGACCGGAGGAGGCCCGGCCTCGCAGACCTGTTGCACGACATCGACTGAATAGGTGGCTGCGCCATTGTAGAAAGGCACGGCAGTGATTTCCGCAGTCACCCCTGTGTCCTCTGAACCGGTGCTCCCCGGCTGTCCCGGGCCGCTGCTGCCGCACCCGAAGACAAGCATGGACAAAAACAATGAACAGCACATGAACAATACCAATGACTTCCTATTCATTTTTCCTCCTTCAGTCATTCTCTCTATAACCAATAATCCGTGCATACGTATAGTCTCGATCATTGCGCCTACGGTCTCTCGAGTATCTTCGGCGTTATGAATATGAGAAGCTCCTGCACATGTGTTTGCGGCGCGATACTCTTAAAGAGCCATCCGAGAACAGGGATATTCATGAGGCCCGGAACTCCCGTATTCGCATCTGTTTCTGTTTTCTTGTAAACACCGCCGATAACCAGCGTCTCCCCGCTCTGGACGAGAACTGTCGTCCCACTCTCTATCTTCGATGTCCTCGGCACGAGAGATCCACCGATATTGACTTGCCCGATAACATCTTCTTTCCTCACGAGAACCGCCATGCTGACCGAACCGGCTGGGGTTATATGGGGTGTCACCTCGGTGATAAGCACGACATCTTTGTAATCGGTCGTTATCTGGCCCGACTGTGGCTCGACCTTCGGATAGGGTTCGCTCGTGCCCTGCATTATCCTCGCCAGGATATTATCGGTCGTAACAACCCTCGGGTTAGAGATTATTCTGCTCCTGCCGACCTTCTCGAGGGCATCGATCTGTAGGTCAAGACCGACCGTCTTTGATGGATTCATCAATCCGAAAGTGAAACCTGAACCCGAACCCGCGGCGGATGCGCCGGAAGGAAGGTCGACCAGGAATGGCTGGCCGGTGAACACACCTTTGGTGAGGGAAGGGAAACCCGTGAAAGCCGCGAGGGCGTTCGATGCACTTATCGATAACCCCCATTGTATACCCAGTGCCTTCACATCATCCGTATTTACTTCAACGATCCTCGCCTCGATCATCACCTGGGGAGTGGGCCTGTCGAGGGTCTTGAGGAGATCTTCCACCCTCACGATGGCCGATCGGGTATCCGTAATGACCAGGGAACTCGTCCTCTTGTCGATACTCATGCTCCCCCTGGGACTGAGTATCTTTGCATCTTTAATCGAGTCCCTTACCCGTTCCATGTCGCCGTAGCTAATGGGGAAGATTATCGTTTCGAGATCCTCCGCCCTTATTTCAGCCTCTTTTGCTCGGGCCCTTTCCTCGCTCTCTCTCGCAAAGACGGCATGAGGCGCTATCCGTATGATATTGCCTTCCACACTCTCGCCGAGGGAGAAGGTTCTCAGGATGATATCAAGAGCCTGGTCCCACGGCACATTTATCAGTTTCAGGGTGAGCCTGCCTTTGACCTCCGGGCTCACGACTATGTTATATCCGCTGATGTCTGAGAGGAGCCTGAATATCGGTACGATATCCGCATCCTGAAAATCGAGGGATATCCTCTCTCCCGTGTACCTTCCCTCAGCGATGGTTTCGGGTACCTTTGTTTCGATAACCTCGCCGGTGTTCTGGGAGGCGGTCATCTTCTGACCGTTTTTCTTTTCCTGCATCGCCGTCTTCTTCTGCTCCGGTTCCTTCTGTTCGCGAGGAACTTCCGGTCTGGCAACGGCCATCCCGGTGCCGCTGCCCTGAATGGCAACGACGACGCTATTGCCAACGGATGTGACATCGAACCCCTTCATCTCCCTGAGGTCCAGAACGAGTCTCGTCCTGTCTTTGTGCTTTCCGGCCCTCACTCCCTTGACAGGGCTGATAACGGTCGAAGGCATTCTCGCCTTCAGAGTCACGTCAGGGATATCGATGACAATCCTATCCTTCAGAGTGAAGACCGCAGGGTTCATGGACCCGTCGCCCTTTATGATGAGATTGACAACCCCGTCCTTCTGGGTGAAGTAGATATCGGTAATCTCTGTCGCTCTCGATGAAGGAGCGGTTTCTTCCGCATTCCGGCTCACCTCTTGTTTCTGGGCCCCAACGCTTTCGTCGCTGGTTCCCTGCGCCCCGGCCTTCTCATCAGGATCCGGTCCGCCAACAGGGCCCCCGGCAGTTATCGGGTCGGAGGGCGGCGCTCCCGCGGCCATCGCTCTCACCCGCTCCCCGTTTCCTTTCACTCTCAGGGTGAGGGTGTTATCATGATAAAGCGGTTCTACGTCGAGAGGAGCCTGGAGCAGGACCTCGATCTTCGTCATAGTCTTCGGCGATACCGTTTCAGTGGCCGAGACCTCTGAGAAACCTGCATGTCGTGAAACTATCCGGTCCTTGAACTGGCCGACGCTCACATCGGGCATATCAATCGTAAGCCGGTAAGGGTCGGAGGGTTTGTAGATGGAGTATACGAAGGGACCACTCGCCTTTATCTCAAGGAGGTCATCTCCTATCGTGATATCTGTTATAACCGGAACTGCCGCTGAGGGGGGATCCTGCCTGACCCCGCCCGAACTCGCACATCCCCCCAGGATACTCATCATGGTTATAATCGATGCCAGGATAATAATTTTCGTCTTCATTCTCCCTCCTCCTTACGGAGTTTCAATATTGTATCCTTGTGTTGCAATTCACCCTTATAATCTTTCATCGTCTCCCTCACGACGACGCTGTTCTCGTCTATCCTGATGACCTTGCCTCCGTATGCACCGAGCGTCATGCCCTCTCTGACAGTGTAGTATTTGTTGTCGGTGAATTGAACCATCGCAAAGTGTTTCTTCTTGTCCCAGGCGATCGCGAGCACCTTTATCGCGCTCAGGTCGTTCGCCTCGAGGGGCTTCAGTCCCTTTTTCTTCTTCTCGGCCTCCTGTTCCTTTTTTGACGCATCGATGATGGAAAGAAACGGGTCTCTCCTTCCCTTCGGGTCATACAGGTAGGTCTCAGACTCAACCTTTGTTTCCTCCTTCTGCGCGGCAACCACCTCACTCTTCTGCGGCTCGGTTGCCGCAGACTTACGGACCTGCTTCTGCTCCGTCTGACCGGCGGGTTTCTGCTGTTCCTGCCCGCAGGCGAAGAGCGATATCGCAAGAATGATTATTGCCGCCAGAACCCTCGCCATCTATTTGCCCTTATCCTTTTTCGCGGCTGCCCCTTTTGCCGCGATTTCGCTTTCCGGAATTGCCGAGAATGTGGTCGCCTTGAAGGCGATTTTATCGATCGCTTCATCTCTTTGGGACTTCGGATCGCTAATCTTAATGTCGGAGATATTCACGATCCTGTTCAGCTTCGTAAGGCTGCTGAAAAATATGCCGAGGCTGTGGTACCCCCCGGAGAGTTCGACCGAGACAGGGATTTCATAAATAATCCCACCGGGATAATCTTTCTTCTGCTCGGGCTTCCATGAAAGGATTTTTAACCCCGACCTGATACCGAGGTCGGACACCTGCTTCAGCAGCCCCGAGACCTCTTTCTCCTCGGGCAGCTGTAATTTCAGTTCCTCAAGCCTCTTTTTCAGTTGTTCGTTCTCGATCTTCAGCGTCGAGAGTCTCGCTGCCTTCGCACGGTCCTTTGCTATTTCATTCTCCTGGTTCGTTATTTCGGCCCTGAGTTTCTGGATCTCCTGGTATTTCGGGAGTATCAAAAAGAAGCAGACGAGAAAAGCGATGATGAAGGCGACTACGGCCAGAGCGATGATCTTTGCTCTTGCCGACAGGCCCTTGATGTCGAAATTGAGTTTCAGTGCCATTACGATAATACCTTAAAGGTTAATTTGAAAGAATAGAGCGGAATCTTTTCTATCTCGGTCTGTTTTGACTCCTGCAGATAGATATCGGAAAACTTGTTCGACTTCTTGAGGTTGTCCACATAGGCAACGACGTCCGCATTGGTGAACCCGAATCCGTCGATATTCACATTGCCCCCAGAAATTGTCAGAGACTGCAGCCAGATTCCCGCAGGCAGATCCCTGCTGATCTCATCGAGCATCATGGCGGGGATATTCTGGTTCCTCCTGAGTTGTTCTATCACCTTCGTTCTCTCGTCGTACGTCTTGTTCAATTTTTCGAAGTCTTCCACTTCCTTTATCTTTTCCTTGAGATCCACGATCTTCTGCTTGTTCGTCTCGACGGTCTTCTTTGCCGACTGGAGGTTTGCATCGTAATAGAAAAAGAGATAGGCAAGGGCGATCAGCAGAATGAGGATGACAAAGGTGCTCGTTATGACGAAAGCGGAAAGAGGTTTCGCCTTTTTCTTCCTCTTGACGGGCAGGAGGTTAATCCGTATCATCTGTCTCCCTGCCTCCTCATGGCAAGCCCGACAGCAACGGCTGCTATAGGCGCTACCTCCTCAATAAAAGAGGAATCGAACTTTGAGGGTATATGAATGTTCCGAAACGGCTCTGCCGGACTGACTTGCACGCCTATCTTTTCTGAGAGGCGCGCTGCGAAATCCTGTACGAGGGCAGACCCTCCGCTTAGAATCACTTCTCGGATCTCGGGCTGCTGCGAAGAGCTCCTGAAGTAGTCCATCGATCGAGAAACCTCGGTGAAGATTTCCTGAGATGCGTTCAGCATCACGGGGTGTGCTTCTTCAGGCCTCACCTTATCCAGGGCCTCACCCCGTTTCAGTCGTTCAGCCTCTTCATAAGTCAGGTTGAATTCCTTCTGGAGCGCCTCCGTATG
>DASPUT010000200.1 GCA_035622735.1 Thermodesulfovibrionales bacterium
GTGTCTATCAATTTATCTGGCATGAGTTCTGTGACTGGTATATCGAGATGTCAAAAGAGGCCCTTTACGGCGAGACAGAAGATAAATCCGAGTCCGTTGCGTGTCTCCTCACCGTGCTCGAGAATTCCCTGAGGATGCTCCATCCCTTCATGCCTTTTGTGACCGAAGAGATATGGCAGACGTTGAGGGATTTTGTGAAGGATGCGGGAGAGAGCATCGTCGTGTCTCCCTATCCCGTTGACCTGTCCGAGGACCCGGCGGCGGAAAAGGAGATATCCCAGGTCATTGAGGCCGTCACGGGAATACGGAACATACGGGGAGAAATGAACATATCCCCCGCTCTGGAGGTTACGGTTCGTGTGAAGACCTTTGCCGAGAGTACGACGGAGGTGCTCATGAAGAACCTTGCCCTCATCCGGAGGCTCGCGAAAGCGAGGGACATCGAGGTTGGAAGAGCCCTAGAAAGACCGAAAGGCTCGGCTACTGCCGTGAAAGACCTTTTCGAGATTTACGTTCCGCTCGAAGGGCTTTTGAATATTGCTGCGGAAATTGATAGACTTATGAAAGAGAAGAGGAAGGTGGAAGAGTCTCTGAGCCTGCTCGACAAGAAACTGCGAAACGATGATTTTAGAAAGCGGGCCCCGAAGGAGATCTTCGAAAAGGAGCTGGCGAAGCATGAAGAACTCGTTCAGCGGGATGAGAGACTCGAAAAAGGCATCGGGCGTTTAAAAGAAGTGGGGGTGGAAAATGGCTGATTTGGAAACAAGAGAGCTCAAAGACGAAGACCTCGACCTTATCGAGGCCGAATTTGTCACGATCAGACAGAGTTCGGTCCGGTCCGTAGAAGGCGGTCATGTCGAACTTCAGCAGGTGGGAGCCCTGAGTATTGACGGCGAGAGGATCGAAATCACGCAGAGTGCGTCTACGCTTGTTCACGGCGGAGATATCCATTTCAATCAAAGCATGGGTCTGATAACCGTGGGGAATAGCCTGAATCTGCAGTACTCGTTTTCGCCAATTTCCGTCTCGAAGGATTACACGGTTGTCAACAGAAGTGCAGTCGGTCTGCTCGGCGCACGGGACGTGAAGGCGGAAAACACCTCGGCGGTCGTGATGATAGCCGGCAGGGTGGAAGGAGAGGTGACTACCCTTCTTGACTGGCGGTCGGCTCTCGCATTCGGTGCGGTGCTCGGGGGGGCGCTGGGTCTGATCGCGCTCTTCAAGAAGCAATAACGGTTTTCGACGACGAATAAAATGCAGATACCCGCCAGTGTGGAACGTGTGATACGCCTCGCGCTCGAAGAGGACATCGGGAACGGTGATATCACGACGACGCTCCTCATCCCGGAGGACCAGCAATCAAAGGCGTTGCTCTTAGCAAAGGGAAGTTTCATCTGCGCGGGGATGCCGTTTGCCGTCAAGGTTTTTCAGATCTTCGACCCTGATGCGAGGATTACGACATTCTATGCTGACGGCTCACGGGTCAAGAAGGGCGATATCATAGCCGAAATCTCCGGCAGCACGCGGACGTTGCTCACCTGCGAAAGGGTCGCCCTGAACATTCTCCAGAGACTTTCCGGCATCGCAACGCTCACCGGCGAATTTGTGAAGAGGGTGAAGGGCCTTCCCGTCAAGATTGTGGATACGAGAAAGACAACCCCGGCATTGCGGTTCATGGAAAAGTATGCCGTGAGGGTCGGCGGAGGCAGCAACCACAGGGCCGGCCTCTATGACGGCATCCTCATAAAGGATAATCATATAGAGGCTGCGGGCACTATAAGGGCAGCCGTTCAGGCGGCGAGGAACGCACACCATCTCGCGAAAATAGAGGTTGAAGTAGAAAATCTCAACGACCTCCAGGAGGCCCTGAAGGCCGGTGCCGATGTTGTGATGCTCGACAACATGTCTGTCGAGGATATGAAGAATGCGGTAAAGATGGCCAAAGGGAAGGCCATCGTGGAGGCCTCCGGCATGGTAACGATCGACAAGGTCAGGGGCATCGCCGAGACGGGAGTCGATCTCATATCGGTCGGGGCCCTCACGCACTCCGCCCCTGCAGCAGATATCAGTATGAAGATTGTGCGGTAGCCCTTAGAGGAATCGGTAGGAGCGGCGTTACGGGTGGCTCATGACACGAGGGTATCTTTCAGTGTGTTCCGGGAGGGCAGGGGAGGTGAGCCAGTTCTCCGGAGAAGTCCTCTCCTCCTCATGATCGTCGTCTTTCCCGCTCATTTTGCCTCATATCCCCGCGCCCTTTGCAAAGGCTTCATCCACGGAAGTAAGGGTCGATTCTTGGAGATCCGCGGGCGGTACTCGTGAATCCGCGGAAGGACAGTCTGAAGACGGCCGTGTTCTTCCCCGTTGCTGTCATCGCCCTCGTAGCATTCGGTGTCTATTTCGATGCTCTTTCGAGCGGCTTCATCCTTGACGATTATGCACAGGTCTTGAAGAACCCCGTTATACGGGACTTAAGGAATATCCCTGAAGTATTTCTGAGAAGCGCCTGGACATTTGAGGGAGCTCCGCCGACCTCTAACTATTATCGGCCGATGCTGAATCTCCTCTATATGGTTATTTACCGTATCTTCGGAATCGAGGCATGGGGGTTTCATTTCGTGAGCGTGCTCTTCCATATCGGCGTTTCCATACTGGTATTCGTCATCGCATCAGGACTATTCGGTGCGTATATGACGCGGAGGGCCGGAGAAGCCAGCCCTCCGGCCCGGCGGTTCGTCCATTGGGATACGGCGTGGCTTCTTACACCTCCCTTTATCGCTGCCCTGTTATTCGCGGTACATCCCATTCATACTGAGGCGGTGACTTGGATAGCGGGTCTGTCCGACGTCTCCATGGCCTTTTTCTATCTGCTCTCTTTTCATCTGTACGTGAGATCTCGGGGAAACTATACCATGAGCTACGTGGTGTCGGTGTTGTCGTTTCTATTCGCCGTCCTCTGCAAAGAGCCCGGTCTCACGTTGCCGGGAATTCTGATAGCCTACGACTATCTCTTTGAAAAGCGGACGTTCTGGTCTTTGCATACGGCGGCACGGTATGCGGCATATCTTCTCGTCGTGTGCTGTTATGTGATCGTGCGATTCCATGTCCTGGGGGGACTGGTGCCCCTGAAGAGGCTCGGGGGGTTGAGCGCGTCTCAGTATGCGATGAATGTCTTCCCTGTTCTTAGCCGGTACCTGCATCAGCTGATCCTCCCCGTGAATCTCAATTTTTGGCCCGTCTATAATCCGATCACCTCTCTTCTCACGACGGAGGGTATGGCATCCCTCTTCTTTGTTTTGATCATCGCCGTCAGTCTGGTTATCGCGTTAAAGAAAAACAATCTTGTCTTCCTCTCCCTGCTGCTCATCCTGGTGCCCCTCGTACCGGCACTATACGTCAAGGGGATTGCCGGTAAGCTGTACTCCGAGAGATACCTCTATCTCCCTTCTTTCGGGTTTGTAATGCTCATCGCCTTCTTCTTTGTGCCGAGCAGATTCTCGCATCCCGAAGTGAAGAGGGGACTGCTCGTCGTCATCGCCCTCCTGCTGGGAGTCTATGCCATGGGAACCATCAGCAGAAACACGGTATGGAGGGACGAGCAATCCCTTTTCCGGGACACGGTGCAGAAGTCCCCGAACAGCGTTGTGCCCCGATTTGAGTTGGGGAATGCCCTATTGATGGAGGGACGGTGGGATGAGGCGATAGAGCAGTACCGCACAGCGGCGCGACTGGAGCCGAACCTTTACGTCATACATCACCATCTCGGGCTCGCTCTCGCAGCCGAGAACCGTCTGTTCGAAGCGGTGGAACAGTATCAGGGCGCTCTATTGCTCAATCCGGACCGTGCCCAAATCCATGAGGATCTGGGACGTGCCCTTGCCGAAGCCGGCTTCAAGGATTTGGCGATCGGCGAGTTCAAGACAGTGCTAGCCCTGCAACCAAGCGCTGCTCATTACGATCTCTTAGGAGTCGCCTATGCCCAGCGGGGACAGATGAAGGAAGCGGTATCACAATTCCGGATGGCAAGTTACCTCGCTCCGGCAAACGCACGATATGCCCGTGACCTTGCCGAGGCCAGTGAAAGGGAAAGATCCGCCCCCGGAAGAAGAGGCGACGAATTGACGCATCGCTGGGAATATGAGGATAGAATTCTGGCCGGTGTCGAGATATTCAGTTTTGTGTGGTGAAGAGCGGAGATCTCGAGCAGTATCATTCTTGGAATCGTTTTTTTCTCCCGAGGAGAAGAGATAAGATACTCGAAAGGGGGCTTAGTTCGGTAGTGCAATGATGGCTTAAGGAAGGGTACCCATGCCCCCGCGCCACACCGTCTCATCCGGTTGGGGCTTTTGTCTCACTTCAACGCTCCTCATGACAAAGTCTTTCGTCTCTCCCATTTCATACTGTCCGAATCGAATGGCCAGGTGTACGCTGTTGATACCGTCGGGAAGGAGTTTGTGGTGCCATTCCCCGGAATAACTCGCCAGACTGGCGGGATAGAGTATTTCCGTCAAGACCGAACCAGGGCGGATTGTATCGAGCGGTCTTACCCTGTCATGGTCCTTGGGAGGCATGCCTTCGAATACGAAACCGCCGTCGGCTATTCCGTTTTTCAGGAATCTCGTTTCACTCCAGTCAATGGTGAGCTCTTGAGACGATCTATTGCGGATCGTCAAAAGAAACCCCTCGTAGCCGGTATCGGCCTGTATAACGGAAATCACTGCGGAATAATATTCATTCTTTATTTCATGCCAGAAGGGACTCGTTTCCGACTCCCAGACATATCTCGGTTCCGATGCACATCCGAAAACAGTGATGAACAAGACGAGAGAGAGTATCGTGCCTTTCATTGTCCCTGCCTTACGCTTTCCTTCCGAAAGTATAGCAAAATCCATGACCCCAGAAAAAGTCAGAATATCGTGAGGGGCCTATCTCCCGTAAAGCGAAAAAGCGAGGGCGGACGCTTTGCCTATCATAGTTCGCGTGCGTCCGTCCTGAATTCCCTTATCGCCTCAGTCTCGATGACGCCGGGCCGTTCCCGGTATTTCGGAGAGGTGTGCACGAGGACGAGATTCTTCACCCCTGCTTTGCGGGCGATTATTCCCGTGATGCGTGCGGTGAGATGATGCCTTTCGACCGCCCGTTCAAGATCCTCATGGAGGAAGTAGGCTTCGCAGTAGAATGTGTCGGAGCCCGTAACAAACTCGATCACCTTCGAAATGTTCTCTTCCCCGGGTGATATGTCCGTTATGTAGGACACCTTCTGCCCCTCGGTGATCCGGGCGATATGAGCGAGGTCGG
>DASPUT010000201.1 GCA_035622735.1 Thermodesulfovibrionales bacterium
AACCTCCTTTACGTCGCTCATCGCCTCAAGTATGTGGTTCGATCCCTTCTTCTGCTCCTCGGCGGCACGGACCATCGCTTCGATGATGCGATGGATATTATCCATGGAGCGGGTAATCTGCTTCAGCCCCGCGGCCTGCTCGTCCGTCGCCTTCTCTATCACCTCCGCCATTTGTGCAGATTTCTGAGCGGTTTCGACGGTCTCTCCAAGGGCCTCGCCAACTTTGAAGATCAAATCCTTTCCTGCGTCAACCTTTTTCGCTCCCGTCCCTATCGATCTGACAGCCTCGGCGATCTCTCCCTGAATCGTCCTCACAATGTTCGCAATGTCGCGCGCGGAAGACGAAGTCCTGTCCGAAAGCGCCCGTATCTCATCCGCAACAACACCGAAACTCTTTCCGTACTCGCCGGCCTGCGCCGCAAGGATGGCGGCATTCAGACTCAGGAGGTTCGTACCCTCTGTCACCTCCCGTATGACGGAGAGGACCTTCTCGATATTCTTAGATCGCTCATCAAGGCGGGTTATGATCTCCGCCGTCTGATTCACCTCTTCCTCGATCTCCTCCATGGCCGCTAACGAATTAGCGATGGCGAGTGTTCCCCTCTCCGTGAGGGAGAGCCTGAGGTGAGCGGAAAGATCAGCCGATTTTCGGGCGTTCTCGAGCACGGCGGAGACAGAGGCGCTGATCTCCTCAACGGACGAAGACGTATCTTCAACAGCGCGGAAGGCCTCGCCTGCGTTCTCGGCGATGAGCTTGGCAGATTGCGTCGTCTCGGCAACCATCGCATAAGAGTCCTCTGCCGACTTGAAAAGCCGTCCTGTGCTCGCCGCTATCTCTTCAGCGGTAGCCTTCATCTCGAGGAGAGAGGAGACATTTTCTGATGAGACGCTCGAGAGCTTGTCCGCGTTCTCCCTCACCCCTCCCTGGGAATCATTGGCAGACCTGACAGCGGAAACAACGGCATTGATGGATGTAGCCTCTCCCCGAACAGTCTCGCTTACGCTTCTCAGCGCAACGGTCAGCTTCTCCATAGCCGTCGCCGTGTTTCCGGATATCGAATGAGTGCTTTCAGTCGTCTTTGAGAGCTGTTCTGCAAGGAACCTGATCCCCCCGGCAATGCCCCCTATCTCATTGTCCCCCATATCAGCGAGATCAGTCGTCAGATCTCCTGTCTGTACCTTCTTCATCTCCCGGTTTATCCTCCGCACCGGCATCGTAATATTCCTGTTAAAGAGGTAGACCATGACCGCACCCACACTGAAGAGCGTAACGACCTGGTAGAGACCGATCATGAACATGCTCCCTGCGATGTCTTCATGCATTGTCTTATTCGTGACAAGTATTATCACCACGGCACCGAGAGATTGTCCTATGAGGAGCACAGCAAAGAAGACTACGATAAATTTTGCCGTAATGGCCTTCTTCAAGAGCATCGTATGACTCTTTCGATATAGGGTACCGTTTGAGGCCGATGCGCAAATCCCTTGCTATCCCGCATCTCGACCGGCAACCTTCGTCTCTCGCTCACTACCCGCACAACCTCCTCATTCCGCCGCTCTCGCATGGTTTCATGCTCGCCGTCATTCCCCTACGTCACCACTTCAATCGTTCTTCCACTCATTTGTTTTCAAGGCAGACAACTTACCTCTGACACCATCGTAGTCCCTGTCATCTGCAGCAGCAAAACCCGTACACCTCTTGTCGATAGACTTCAGTATTGCAGCGCCCGACGCGGTCGACTCGTCCAGGGACAGGAGCGCCGTCCGTATGCGGGAGACGTCTTTTCCATCGATGGACTGATTGAAACAGACATTCATGTCGGGGATCTCATCGGAGAATTGGAGAAACCGCAGTCCCTCATCCTTGAACTTGTATGCCACGGACTCCATGACACTCCCGGCATCAAATCTCCCCGCCAGGACTGCCCTGGCAACATCGTCGTGGTGACGGAGATAGTTGTAGTACTGCAGGCCATCGATATCGATCCCCGCATCCCTGAGCATCAGTCTCGGGATGATATGGCCGGTCGTGGAACTCATATCGCAGAAAGCGAAGGTCTTCCCGCGGAGATCCTTTACCGCGGATATCGTAGAATCAGCCCGCGTGATTATCACGCTGCGGTGGTACGGCTTACCGTCCTTCAGGATTTTCAGCAACACCTTCACACCGTATTGTTCGTTCGCCTTGATGTACGTCAATGGCCCCATGCAACTCATCTGCGTAACGTTCTCTCCGAGATCCCTCACCGCGCTTTCGAGATCTGCACCAACCTTGAGTTCAACCCGTTTCTCCAGTGTCCTGCCCAGATACTCTGCGAGGGGAGAAAATTTCTTGAAGGTCACCGCCGGGGATTCGAGGGCCACAACGCCGAGCCGGAATACCTCACTGCCTGTCTCAGAGAATCTGAAATGCTCCAGCCCGGTCTTAAGGAGTTCCGAATCCTTATGCAATTCTCTGATGGCATTGGTAGTCGTGAATATCACTCTGCGGTTTTCCGACGGGATAGCCTTTATCCCCTCAACAATCTCCAGTATCTGTCGTGTGCCCGCCTTGTGCTCCGACAATGCCTTCGATATCTGCCTGCTCATGTCGGAAACGCGTTCCGTCGCGTCCGCTATCCGTTTACTGCTCACCCTCTGCTCTTCGGAAGCCTTGCTCACCTGTCGGGTCGCGTCTCGCATCCTTTCCGTTTCCTCCGTGATGAGGTGTATGCCTCTCGCTTCCTCCGCTGTCGCGTTTGCAATCTGGTCGATCATGCTTCTCACATGTTCCATCCTCTCCGTGACGACTTTCGCGGACTTGGCCTGTTCCGTCGTGGAACGCTCGATCGCTCGGGTCATCTCAGATGATCTCCGTGAACTCTCGAGTATCTTTTTCAGGGCATCTCCCGCTTCCCTCGACAGGCTCAATCCCTCCTCCACCGAGCCCGAGCCCTTCTCCATCGCATCAACAGTATCCTGAACCTCTCCCTGCACGGTCTCTATCAGTGAGGCTATCTCTTTCGTGGAGAACGCCGTCCTCTCCGCAAGATCCTTGATCTCATCAGCAACGACCGAAAATCCCTTTCCGTGCTCGCCGGCCTGTGCAGCCAGTATTGCCGCATTCAGTGCCAGAAGCGTTGTCTGCTCGGTGACATCATCGATGACATTCAGTATCTTTCCTATTTCGTCGGACCTGCCCCCTAGTTTCTTCACGAACTCCGCAGTGTGTTCGACCGAAACTTTTATGTTTTTCATTCCCTCAATCGTCTTCTCTATCGAGGCCATGCCGAATGTAGCCGCGTCGCTGGTAACTTTTTCAGAAAGCCTCGCGGACTCTCTCGCGCTGATCTCAACCTCTTTAACCGTTTGCGTTATCTCTGAAATCGCGGAAAGGGTCTCCTCAGAGGATGCAGCCAATTCCCTCGCATTCGAGGCAACTTCCTTTATCGTCGCAGAAAGTTCATTTATCGAGGAAGATGTTGAATCGACAGCCGATGAGAGTTCGCTGATGCTCCTATTCACGCTGTCTATACTCAGCGCCATCTGTTCCACCGACGCCGAACTCTTTTCTACCGAAACGGCCAGATTCCCCGTGCTCCCGGCTATGTCGGTGACCGTCACATTGAGTTCCTCTACGGAATTGGCGATGTTCGTTACTGCCTCGGCCTCGACCTCTGCACCGTGAAGTACCTGTTTTGCTTCTTCCTCCACATTTCCCGACACCCTCGAAATCTTGTCGGAAAGTTCCTTGATTCTCCCGAGTATTCCCCCGAGAGCCCAGAAAGAATCTTGGAAGGACTTACAGAGCCGTCCCATCTCGTCACTCCCCCGGACATTCACGGCAAACGTCAGGTCTCCCTGAGAGATCCCGGCAGCCGCAGTTCCGATAGTCCTCAGAGGCAGGATCACGATCCTGTTGACGAGAAAAAAGAGAGACCCCACCAAAAAGACCGCGAAGGCCAGACCGAGCAACGCGGCGACCGTCATGGCTTTGACTATCCTGTTCTGAATGTCGGCTGTTGGATAGGCGGCGAGTACCTGAAACCCCCACGGGTTGAAAGAGGTCCTCATGACCTTCCATCCGTCTGACTCGCCCGCGGCCCCTCCTTTCGCTATGCCTTCGACAACTTTATCGGAGACATGCCGCGAATGAAACCGCACGTTTGCACGATCATCTACCAGAGCGATAAATCCGTTATCAAGGACCTTTGTGTCGGCGATAATCTCGCCCAACTGGGAGAACGTGGATAGAGGATATCCCACGTACCACACACCGATGATCGAATTGTGTTTGTCATACATAGGCTCATATCCGGTGATATAGGGCTTCCCGAGGAGGTCGACCTCACCATAAAACGCCTTACCCTCCCGCACCGCTGCTATGGCCTTGCCCCGGGGATCGAGGAGCGTGCCGACTGCGCGGGAACCATCCTCCTGGATGACATTTGTGCTCACCCGTATGAATTCGTCTCCCCTCTTTACAAAGAGTGTCGCGGTCCCTCCCATTAATGTCTTGACATGGTCGACGAGCCCAAAATTACGGGCTTGCGGTTTACCCCCGAGAATGAGATTCTGTACGGTTTCGGGCCCCACGGTTGTGGATTCTCCCAGGGCCGGCGTCCCCACAGCGAGTCCCTCGCTCATGAGAACCCGCATGGAGGCACGGACCTTTTCGAGCTCGATGGTGTTCGTCGCATTGAGACCTTCCATGACCTGTTCAACCTTGGCGGTAATCTGGTCATCCGCACGTTCGCGAATCTGTTCCCGTATATATCGCGAGACGATCAGCACACTGACAAGGGTCGCAAACATGACGATTGCCATCGTGGGAATGATGAATTTCCAGGTCAACGTATTCTTCACTGTCTCTCTTCTCTATCCCTTTCTCTCCGGAGAGATGAGGCCCCCGCCATGATGCGCAACATGACAATGGATGACAGACTCTTCCCAGCATCAAGACTCGCTTCCACAAATACCCCAGGCATCAAAACGGTAAAGAGACAGCCGAGGATATCCGGAGAAAGTATCTGTCTCTTCGCTTACTATCGGATGTTACCGATTTCATAATCCATGACCTCAGCGGTCTTAACGATCGAGATGAATCTGCCATCCACAAGGGCAACACCATCAATGAACCGCATCTCGGTCTCGAGAAGATGGGGAGGCGTTTCCTCGATCTTTGATTCGGGCAGCCGTATTACCCCGATCACCCGGTCTATCAGCGCCCCGATCAGTCCCTTACGGCCCTTGAGAATCAAGATCCTCTGTTTCTTGTCCTCTTCTGTCGCCGCACCGAGAGCAAGCCTGGCCTTAAGATCGATGATCGGGATTATCTTCCCCCTGAGGGATGAAATGCCGACCAGGTAGGACTCAGTCTTCGGTATTCTCGTTGTTCTCTGCGGTTTCAGTATTTCCTGAATCTCATGGATCCTGAAGGCATAGTCCTCCTTCGCCAGGGAGAACATGAGGAGTTCAACCGTGAGATCGCCGGTACCTGCTTCGGCTGGCGGCCCGGGTTTGACCTCTGTTTCTCGAGGTGTCTGCCCTGAACCCGCCTGCTCCGGGGTTTGATCCCCCTCTTCGACAGGCACCTTTGTCTCAGGCTCACTTTTCGAAAGGTCATTATCCCTGAGTTTTTTCCTAATCTTTGCGATATCCATTCAGCCCTATCTCCTTCGCAGCAGAGGAAATATCTCGATCGTCGATAAGTTCCGCATCCTTTGCGAATCCTTCAAGAAGGGACATCGTCGCAAGGCTGTTGATGACCCGCGGAACTCCCTTTGAGTAGCGGTACAACGCCCGGACAGCGGCATCGGTAAAGAGCGGTTTATCCCTCCCTCCTGCCCTCACCCTGTATTCGATGTAGCCCTTCATCTCATCCTCTCCGATCGGTCCGAGGTGGAAAAAGAGCCCGATTCTCTGTCTGAGGGCGGCGAGCTGCGCCGACTCAAGTTTCCGTCGCAGTTCGGGTTGTCCGACGAGAATAAGGCTCAGGAGATTCGTGTCGTCCATCTGAAAATTCGTCAGCAGCCTAATCTCTTCAAATGTTTCCCGATACGGGATGAGATGGGCCTCATCGATAATGAGAACAGGAGTTATCCCAGCCTTGTAATCTTCATAGACCTTTGCATATAACGCGTCTATGAGGTCGTTCTTATAGAGTGAACCCGTATCGCACTGCATCCGCGCGCAGACGGTCTTTATGAATTCGATTGAGGTAAGTCGTGGATTTACGATGAGGATGATACGGTATCCTTCTCCGAGAGCGTCCATCAAGGCGCGTGTCAGCGTCGTTTTCCCGGACCCTATTTCTCCCGTCAAAACCGTTAATTCCTTCTCGTCTACCGCATAGTGCAGGCGGGCGAGTGCCTCTTCATGGCCTCTGGACAGGAAGAGAAAACGGGGATCCGGCGTCTTGTTGAAGGGCTTTACCTTAAATCCGTAGAAGTTCTCATACATGGGGGACTACCCTCTGCTTCGGTACAGCCTCCCCGATGATCGACTCCGGATCAAGCACAAGGATGACCTCATGTCTGCCGATCTCCGCGGCCCCCGCAAACCCGCGCAAACTCCTGAAATAATCGCCGAGAGACTTGATCACGATTTCATGCTGCGCTATCAGCTCATCAACAAGAAGGCCGACCTTCCGCTCGGCGTAGCGAATCACAACCGCAAAAGATCTTTCGACGGAATCGCTTTCGAGGGAAAAGATCCTCGCGATACTCACCATGGGAAGCAGCTCGCCCCTCAGGTCATAAACCTCCCTGCCCTCTATCGTCTGAAGATCCTTGTGGTCTATGATCAGAGTCTCCGAGAGAGAGGTCAGCGGAACACCAAACCGCTCCGGTCCCACCCGAACAATGAGCACTTTAATAATGGCAAGGGTGATCGGCATCGTGAGAATGAAGGTCGTGCCCCTTCCCTTTTCCGTTGTGAAATCCACAAACCCGCCAAAGGTCGAGAGCTTTGACTTGACCACATCCATCCCCACGCCACGCCCCGAGACCTCACTGACCGAAGACTTCATGCTGAACCCGGGCATGAAGATGAAATCGAGAATCTCCCGGCTTTCGAGTTTGACATCGTCGGCGAGGAGGCCTTTCTCTCTCGCTTTCTTCTCAACCGCTTCACTATCAATCCCCGCGCCGTCGTCGCTAACTTCGATGACCACGTGGTGCCCCCTCTGATAGGCCTTCATAGTTATCGTCCCTTTTTCCTTTTTCCCCACCCTTGTTCTCTCTTCCGCAGTCTCAATACCATGGTCCATGGCGTTTCGTACGATATGCATGAGCGGATCGACGATTTCCTCGGCGAGAAACTTGTCTATCTCGGTATCTTCCCCGTAAAGGAGGAGTTCAATCTCTTTCCCTGCCTCGCGGGAATATCTGCGTACTACCTGACTGAGCCGCGAGAATATCTGGCCTATCGGAACCATCCGTATCTCCAAAACTTCCTCTTGCAGCTCCGCTATCTTCCTTCCAAAGGTCTGGGAGATCTTCAGCACATCGCTCACGAGTTTTGAATGCCCGAAGGCCTCTGTCATTTCGTCGGCTATCCTATTCGTCGCGGTCTTTGCGAGAGAAAGTTCACTAATTGTATTGAGGATCCTGTCGAGCTTTTCGATATCGACCCTGACCGAAGTGGTTGTGCTCTTGAGGGATGTCTCCTGCGTCTTGAGCGGCTGGATCGGGGAAGGCTTCGCTTTTTGCCCTATCAGTTCCTCAACGGGGAGGTCCAGGAGCTCCTTGAGTTCATCGAGGGACTTCGCGCTCCCCAGGAGCATGTTGAATCCTATCGAATCAGGAGGAACATCGGTCGACGTAGGAAGCGTCGCGATCAGTTCCCCCTGGGACTTTATGAGCTTCGTCAGTTCCTGAAGAGTCTTATCAAAGTCCGAGAGGTTCAATACCGTCCTGGCAAGATAGATGCCCTTTGACTCTTTGATGTTTGTCTTTAGACGGTGTTCTTCAAATTCCGAGAGGACCTTGAGAATAGCGTCACCGATACGGTCGAGGGAATCCTCCGCCTTCCGGGAACCCTGCACCCCCTTCTCCCTGTCCTTGAAGAGTTCTATCTCTTTCTCATAGGGAGCTATGTCATATTCGCGATCGTTCGTGATATCTTCGACGGTCTTCTTCAGGATGTCGATCTGCGCAAAGAGGAAAAGGATGACCTCATGGGTAAGATCGATCCTCCCGAGTCTCAGGTCGTCAAGGAGGGACTCAAAGGCATGGCTGAAGTCGGCGATATCCTTGAAGCCGAAGAGACCGGATATCCCCTTAATGGTATGGATGGCGCGAAAGATAGCGTTGATGGTGTCAGGGTTAACGCCTGTAGTGTAGGTCTCCTGTACTTCAACGAGGAGCCTTCCCGCCTCGCCTAAGAGCTCTTCCGCCTCAGCAATAAAATCCTTTTTGGAAGACTTCATCTCTTCAGGATTCGGGTTATCGCTTCCTGCAGTTCTTCAGTCGTGAATGGTTTTGTCACATAGGCATCGGCACCGAGCGCTAATCCCCTTTCCTTGTCTTCCCTACTCTTTTCCGTAGTAACGATGATAAGCGGAATGTGGCTGTATCTTTCATTCGTCTTAATAAAATTGATGAGTTCGAGGCCGTTTATGTCTGGCATATTTATGTCGGTTATGATGAGATCGAATGACTCAGAAGGAAGCAGCTTGAGCGCTTCAAACCCTGAGGCGGCCTCCGTCGTGTTGAGGTCATCTCCGATATCCTCTATGACATTCCGTATAAGTGCCCTTGTCGCCTCAGAATCTTCGACGATGAGAACCGAACTCACCTCACCTCTCCTATCCCGTATTTGGTAAAAATTCTATCAGATAAATTGAAAAAAATCACTATATTTTCATACCCTTCTGCATGTCCTGCAATCTCTTCTGGAGCAGTGATTTCTCGAGCGCCAGGCCCGCTTGATCAATAAATATTTCGAGCCCCTCGGTCTCGGCAAAATCCTCGCCGCTCAGAGAGTTGTCGCAGTAGAGGAGTGCAACGACCTTGTTCTCTGCAATAAGAGGAAAGAAAGCGACCTGCACGGGCCACTGTTCTCCTATCTCCGTGATGAAAAGAGTCGTGAATGCGTCCTTTTCCATCGTCCCCCGGTAGGGGTGCCCTCCGGCGATGATCCTCTGGAGAAACGAACTCTCCTCAAAGGGGATACGTGTCTCTCGTATCTTCTCGTCAGCCATTTCCATATCGAGACCGAACTGTCCCAGACCGGCAAGTTCATGGTCGCCGACCATGAAGAGGACTCCCCGCTCGAATATGTCGCTCGCGAATCTGAGGATGAGAAGGGTAATCTCGGAAGTGGAGTTGGGGAATCTCAGTTCCTGTGTGAGTGATTTCAGGGCAAAGATATCCTTCCGCCCTGCCGCATCGGGCTGTCCCTCCTCGTCTCCCCATGCTTCCTCTTTTTCTTCCCCCGCGATATCCTCTTCCACATGCTGCTGACCCATCTGCTCGTCATAGACACGTGCGCCCTCCATGAGAAGATACTGTGCGCTCAGACCCTTAGAGATTTCCCAGCCCGTATCAGCGCCGGCACTTCCGAAGTCGCTGACGTCAACGTTGTCCATCTCAAATCTGAAATCACCGCCGTTTAGCGCTATGAGGCAGGAAATGACCCTCTCGATCCTCTTCTTGGCCGCCTTTTCGAGCAGGTCCCTGCTCACGGCGCCGAGGTCAAAGAGTATCTCCGGCATCGATCTATGGGGGAGCTTTTCTTTTATATCGCCGGCCATGGCGAGTATCGATTCCTTCACGATGCCGAACTTGACGAGGTCCGTACCGATATTTCCTTCAAGCGTGGTCGTCTCAGCCCGCACGATGAGACCGCCCTTAAAGACGATGAAGGCGCTTTCTCTGTCGCTTCGAATGGTGAGAGTTCCCGTCTTCTTTCCGATGCTCAAGATCTGAAGGATATCTGCGAGTGAGATGTCTTCGAGACGCCCGACGAGACTCATGCAAGTCCTGATCTCGTTTCGATACCGTTACCCATGTGGCAATCCTCTCTCATCGGACAGGTACGACGATCGTCAGAAAACCAGCAGAAATCGCCGTTCATTACCGATACAATATCAGGAATAATTGCTGGGTGTCAATAAATGTCCAAGCCGTTTCCCCTGTCTTTTCAACGGAGAATATCTACGGCCCTTTGTAGATATTCTCCGTTATATCTCGCTCCAGCCTTGCCTTCCGCGCTGAGCGATCTCTCTCTCCGAATTCGATCGGGTCTGTGGTATAGTAGGAATATGAAGATCGCGATAACGGGTAAAGGCGGGGTGGGCAAGACGACCCTTTCTTCAGTCCTGAGCCGCATCTATGCGTCGGAAGGCAAACGGGTCATCGCCGTCGACGCGGACCCCGACGCAAATCTCGCGGCAGCCCTCGGCGTGCCGAAAGATGATATCGGAAAGATACGGCCGATAGCAGAGATAACCGAGCTCATCGAGGAAAGGATGGGTGCGAAACCCGGCACGAGCGGGGGGGTTTTCAAGCTTAATCCGAGGGTGGACGACATCCCCGAAGAGTTCGGATACAGATTCGACAACATTGTGCTCCTCGCGACGGGCAAGTCGAAGGAAGCCGCTTCAGGGTGCTACTGCCCTGAGAACGTATTCCTGCGGAGACTCCTCAAACACCTCATCGTAGGAAGAAACGAGATCGTCATTGTGGACATGGAGGCCGGCATCGAACATCTGACGAGGGGCACGGCAGAAGCCGTGGACGGCTTCATCGTCGTCGTGGAACCGGGGCAGAGGAGCATCCAGACAGCCAATACCGTGAAGGAGATGGCAAAAGGACTCGGCGTCAAGAAGGTCTTTGTCGTTGCCAATAAGGTGCGGGGAGAAGAGGATCTTGCTTTTATTCGAAATCATCTCCCTGACAGTATCCTCATCGGCTCTATCGGTTTCAGCCATGAGATCATGGAATCCGACATAGCCGGTATCACCCCCTTCACGATAAAAAGCGCCGTCGAAGACGTCCTGAAGATCAAACATGCGATGGAAGCACATCTTGGATGATAAGGCCAGGACTAGAGAAAAAATTCTCAGGAAAAGGGACGGCATACCTCCCGCGATAAAGAAAGTTAAGGACGACCGCGTACGACAAACACTCTTTTCCCTTCCCGAGTTTCAGCAGGCAAAGATACTCCTCTCCTTTGCATCATTCCGTTCTGAAGTTTCGACTATGCAGCAAATAGAGGAAATGCTCCGAATCGGTAAAAGGGTGGTCATTCCCCGCGTGGTTAGAATGACGAGGGCACTGAAGCTTTATGAGATCACGGATACCTCTGAATTAGCTCCCGGCTATATGAGCATACCCGAGCCTGACGTACCGGCTGAACGGGAGCGGGAGATCAACGATGTCGACCTTGTGATTCTGCCCGGAGCAGCCTTCGATGCGGTAGGCAATAGGCTCGGTTACGGCGGAGGTTATTATGACAGGCTCCTGTCGCTGTTGCGGAAGCCGGTTCCCCTCATCGCCATCGCCTACGAAGAACAGATAGTGGATTCTCTGCCCCGGGAATCACACGACATAAGAGTCCATATGATCGTCACCGACGAGAGAGTCTTTCACTGCAGGCAGCATTGAAACACCACCATTGCTTTCTTTAGAATATACCTATGGAGACAAGGATCTTCCGGGAGTACCTCTCGAAAAAGGGTCTCAGGTTCACAAAAGAAAGGGAACGGATCCTGAAAGAGATATTTGCCTTTCACGGCCATTTCGATCCGGAAGAACTCCTCCTGAACATACGGAACAAGAAAAGAAAAGTTTCCAAGGCTTCAATCTACAGGACGCTGCCCCTCCTTGTCGAAAGCGGCCTCATCGAACAGGTAGAGAAGATCGGCAAACATGCGCACTATGAGCACACCTTCGGTCATGGACACCACGACCATTGCATCTGCGTCAACTGCGGGGCGGTCATCGAGGTCTTTTCTCCGAAACTCGAGGCGATTCAGGAGGAACTCTGCAAAGAGGCAGGTTTCAGCGGAATAAAACATACCCTCGAGATAAAAGGTTACTGCGGGGACTGCCGCCGCGAAGAATAAGCGCTTTGCCTTCTCTTTTCACCCCTTCCATCCCTTGAATAATCGTCTTGCCTGTGCTTTAATGTAGTGACCGGAGGACCTATGAAATCAATGTTTCCCATTCTCCTTGGCGGACGCGCGAAAGAGACCGACAAAAAGATAGAGGTCTTGAATCCTTACGACGACCGGACCGTCTCGAGAGTATGTCAGGCGACACATGAAGACGTGCAAGAGGCTCTCGCAATCGCCGATGAGACAGGCGGTACCATCGGCACCCTCGCTTCGCACAGGAAATCGGCGATACTCCGGAGGGTTTCCGATATTATCGGGGAACGCAAGGAGGACCTCGCAAAGACGATAACTCTCGAAAACGGGAAGCCCATTCACGAATCAAGGACGGAGGTGGACAGGGCTTCCCTCACGTTTCGGATCGCCTCGGAAGAGACGTCGAGAATTGGAGGAGAATTCATTGCGCTCGACAGGAATCCGTCTTCGGAAGGGAGATGGGGGATTACAAGGAGATTTCCCTGCGGCACGGTTTTCGGGATTACCCCCTTTAATTTTCCCCTCAATCTCGTTGCTCACAAAATCGCTCCTGCTATTGCCGCCGGAAACCCGATAATCCTCAAGCCGGCGTCAAAGACCCCCATCACCGCGCTTCTGCTCGGCGAGATCCTCATGGAATCAGGTCTTCCTGAAGGGTGCCTGAGCGTCATACCCTGTACCGGCAAGATTGCGGAGAACGCGATCACCGACAAGCGAGTGAAGGTTTTGAGCTTCACGGGAAGTGCAACGGTCGGATGGGAGCTCAAGAAACTCGCATATGACAAAAAGGTAATTCTCGAATTGGGAGGAAACGCGGGGGTGCTCCTCGATCGTGACTGCAGTCTCGATCTTGCGGTAGACCGATGCATCGCCGGAGCATTTTCCTATGCAGGACAGGTTTGCATTTCGGTGCAGAGGATTTACGTCCACAGAGATATCCATGATGATTTTCTCGGGCGTTTCATCCCGAAGGTGAAGACCCTGAAGTTCGGAGACCCCCTCGATGATTCTACCCTGATAGGACCTATGATCGATGAGGAGAACAGGGTAAGGGTTGAGACATGGATGCACGAGGCGATGGCGGCGGGCGCCAAGATCGCCGCGGGGGGAAAGAGGTGGGAAAATTTCTACGAACCGACGGTTGTCCTGGATGCGACCCCGCAGATGAAGCTCAGCTGCATGGAGGTCTTTGCCCCCGTAGTGACCGTTACGAGGATCGAGAGCTTCGAAGACGGGCTGAAGGCGGTTAACGACTCGGTCTATGGCCTCCAGGCAGGCGTCTTCACCAATGATCTGAAACATGCCTTCACGGCATTCGAAACCCTTGAGGTCGGAAGTGTCATCATCAATGACGTCCCAGCCTACAGGGTCGACCACATGCCCTACGGGGGCGTCAAACGTTCGGGATTCGGCAGGGAAGGAATCAAATACGCGATCGAAGAGATGACCGAACTGCGGCTCATGGCGTTACATCTTGTGTGAGAATTTTCGTCACGGATGACGTCCTATCTGCGCTGAAACTTCCCATGATAACAACGTGATTACGTGGACGACGAAAAAAACCGTATGAAGAAGATATTAATCGTAGATGACGATAGCGAGTTGCTTTTATCCCTGAGGGATATTCTGAAAAATAACGGTTTTTCGCCGACCACGGCCTCTTCAGGCCGTCTTGCTCTTGATCTCTTCGAGCAGGAAAGGCCTGACGCAGTTCTCCTCGACCTCAACATGCCCCATATGAACGGCATCGAAACCATGGGTAACCTCAAAAGGATAGATCCTGACATCCCTATCATCTTCGTAACGGGCTTTGGTGACATACCGACCGCTGTCGAGACGATAAAACAGGGGGCTTACGATTTCATCATAAAACCTCCGAAATACGACAGGCTCATCTTTACGCTCAACAGGGCGATTGACAAGCTCGAACTCGAAAGGGAAGTGAAGAGGCTCTCCACTAATGTCGAAACATCCCTGGAATGGCTTTTGGGAAAAAGCGAGGGGATGAAGAAGGTCATACGTCAGGTGCATGGTGTTTCCTGGAGTGACTTCTCGGTCATTATCCAGGGTGAGACGGGAACCGGGAAGTCAGTCGTTGCGTCTGCCATACACAACTTGAGCAGAAGAACGGAAAAACCTTTTGTCGTAGTCGATATGGGAGCGATACCGGAGACACTCGTCGAGAGCGAACTCTTCGGTCACGAAAAGGGTGCCTTTACCGGAGCAGAGAAAAAGAAGCACGGATTCTTTGAAATTGCCGACGGCGGAACACTCTTCGTCGACGAGTTGGAGAACATGTCTCTCTATGTCCAGAGCAAGCTCCTGCGGGTCGTTGAAGAAAAAAGGATAATCCCCCTCGGCTCCACGCATCCCTTGGACGTGGATGTCCGTATTATCGCGGCGACGAATACCGATATCCGGGAGAGTGTCGCGGGAAAAAGGTTCAGAGAGGATCTCTTCTTCCGTCTGGGGGAATTCATCATCACCCTTCCGCTCCTGAGGGAGCGAACAGACGATATCCCGTTTCTCGCGCGAAAGTTCATCATTGAGGCGGGTACAGAGTTGAATAAACAGATACGGGAGCTGTCCGATGAGGCGTTGAACCTTCTTATGCGTTATCCCTGGCCGGGCAATGTGAGGGAATTAAAGAATGTTGTCCGAAGGGCCGTGCTTCTTTCGGACGGCGGCTCGATAAGACCGTCGGACCTCGACTTCCTCATAGAAGACAGAGAAAAAGAAAAAGAGAGCATCCCCTTCCTGCCGCTGAAAGAGCTTTCGGCAATAGCCGTGAAAGATGTCGAAAAGAAGGCGATTACGCAGACATTGGAACTCACAAAGGGCAACAAATCAAAGGCAGCCTCGATACTTCAGATCGATTACAAAACGCTTCTCACAAAAATAAAGGAATACGGTATCCATCATATAGGGAAATGATTCCATAGTTCTGGAATCATTTCCCTAACTTCCCTTCGTCTTTCCAATAATTCCCTTTAATATCCTTAAAAACTTTTCTCGCCAAACCTGGCATCTCCCTTGCTTTCTCCTCTGAACAAAGGGAACAGAGGGGAATCCTTGAAAAACATGTCTTGAAACATTCTATGACGAAGCTCCCTGAATTCTCAGCAGAGGGAGCAGCACACGGAGGTGTCATATGTCAGGAACGATAGCATTCAAGGACAGGCTGACGATCAACGAAGTTTCAGGAGGCATGAATGCCCTTAAGGCCACGCTCGCGAGCTGCGACGAGGTGGTCGTTGATGCCACGGGTGTCAGGGAAATCGATGTTTCGGCAGTCCAACTGCTCATCGCGGTTAAGAAAGAATGCAGCCGCAGAGGGAAGAAACTGATCTTAAATACCTCAGATGCGGTGGGAAACCTCATGACACTATTCGGAATTCCCCTGTAATGGGCGAAGAGCCCGGTTGCAGAGCGTTCCCATACGGCATGTCGATGACGAGAAAAAATATATTAATAGTAGACGATTCTCCTTCGATGAGACAACTCGTCTCTTTTGCGGTAAAAGATGCTGGTTATGAGGCCATTCTTGCGGTCAACGGAAACGATGCCATGAACAGGCTAACCAGCACGGGAATAGACATCGTCATTACGGATCTCAACATGCAGGAGACAGACGGAGTTGAATTCATAAAACAGGTAAGGACAAACCCCTTTTACAAATTTACGCCCATCGTCATGTTGACACAAGAATCACAAGAGTTGAAAAGGCAGGAAGGGAAGAGGGCCGGCGCAAGCGGCTGGATTGTAAAGCCCTTCACCCCGGAGCAGTTAATCACGGTAATCTCAAAATTCATCAGGTAACGGCACCTATACAATGGAAGATCTCAGCAGCCAGGATCGTGCGAAGTTATTCTCCGTTTTTTCCGACGAGGCAATGGAAAACATAACGGAACTCGAAACAGGGCTCTTACAGCTCGAGAGATACCCCCAAGACAGCGAGCTGCTCAATACCATCTTCAGGGCAGCCCACACCATCAAAGGCTCCAGCGGGAGCATCGGATTAAGCGCCATCTCCCACTTCACTCATGCGATGGAAGGAATTCTCGACAGGATGCGCCAGAACAGACTCACGCCGGACCGGAGAACAATCACGCTTCTCCTGAAAGCGGCAGATCTCGTCAAGGAGATGATCGCTTCCCTCTCATCAGGTGATCCCTCCGATTTTCCTCAGTACGGCGAACTCATAAAGGCGATGGAGGACATCAAACAGTCACCGCACGACAGGCAGTATAAGATCATCTTCAGTCCGGATCAGGATATCTTCAGACGGGGAATAGACCTTGAATTCATCGTACGGGATCTCAGGGCCATCGGAGAGATTCTCGATATAAAGGCTTATACCGACTCGGTCCCCCCCCTATCGGAGATAAACCCGGAGAAGCTCTATCTGCGGTGGGATATCCTTCTCAAGACGGATAGCGATCCCGAGGCGATACGAGAGGTATTCGAGTTCGCCGGAGGAGAAAATGAGATTATGATAATCCCCATCGCCGCACAGAAAAGCGTCATTCCCTATCTCGGGCAGATGCTGATCGAGGAAGGTGTTATCGGTGCGGAAGATCTCGATGATGCATTAAAAAGTCAGAGGAGGCTCGGCGAAATCCTCGTGAATCAGGGCAAAGTGAGCGAGAAAGACATAGAGCAGGCGATCGAGCGGCAGAATGACAAGAAGATCACC
>DASPUT010000202.1 GCA_035622735.1 Thermodesulfovibrionales bacterium
TTCTCGTCGATGACTATCTTTCCGAAGCTGTAAGCGTCGATATGCATGCCGATCGTATCCCTTTCTTTTTATTTTATCACCGATCGCCGATAACCTGTACGATCAGGCTTCGCTGCCTCTTTCTATTGTCGAAGTCTATGAAGACGATCTGCTGCCATGTCCCTAATGAGAGCTTACCGCCCACTACCGGGACACTGAGGGAAGGTTTCATGAGAGCGGCCCTCACATGGGCAAATCCATTTCCGTCTCCCCATCGATTGTCATGCTCATACATAATATCTGAAGGCGCTATCTTCTCTATCGCCTTCTTCAGATCATTCATCACTCCCGATTCATACTCGATCGTTGTGACCGCCCCTGTCGAGCCGGTGCAGAAGACGGTGGCCAGACCGTTTCCGACCTTAGACTTCTCCAAAATCGAGACAACCCCGCCGGTAAAATCGACGATATCGGTGAAGCCCTTCGTGTGGAGTGATATCGTATCGGTAAAGATCATTATTGGGTGCTACGAATCAACGCCGACTTTATAGAGCATCGTCTTTTTCCAGTATTGAAGTCCTGCTTCCCCCAGTCCCGAAACATCGATATAGTCTTCCTTCAGGGATGCAAGAAACTGGGTGTTTCTGAGATATCTCAAGACAAGGACATCGGCGATGTCATCGGGGACCTCGAGCCTTTCTATCGTTGTCATCGCCTCTATGAGACCGTCGACTTGACGTTCCTCACGCCTCATGAGATCGAGATTCGATTCTTCGCCCCTCATGCACGACCTCTGAATGGATGCCATCATCGTCTCATAGGAAATCAGGCCTTTCATTACCTCAGCCACGCTAGTCAGGAAACTGAATTTTTCCATCTCGCTATTTCTTTCCTCCTCGGTTCTCCGTTGTCATTTCGGGACCCACACCTTACCCTTATCGATGATATGCTCAACCTCCCATCCCCTCTTATGAAGCTCACGCGAAATCCACTTCCGGTGGCACTTCCAGGGAAACCGTTCGGAACAGACGATCACCGAAGGTCGCAATTGAGCAAGAGCCTCGAGCCTGCCTATCCCTTCCACGAAAGCGTCGGTAAGGGTATAGGCGATATAGCCCCCCTTCCTGAAACCGCCGAGTTCCTTGCCGAGGAAATGATACTCGATCCCTTCGCTCCTCAGGAGATCTTCGAGATTAGCCTTGCTGAAAACAGCGATCTTGGACTTCGGAGAACTTCTCACGTCCACGAGGGCCTCGATGCCGTACGACAAGAGTATCTCGACAAAATCCTCTTCGCTTCTCAGGTCGGTCCCCAGGGTGAATATCCTCTTCACTACCCCAGGAGCGTCGGCGAGGCTAACTGCTGATTTCGCCGTCAACGGACGGGGCGCATCTCCCGTAGACTTCATCGAGGATCTCTTTTGCGCCGCGTGAAAGAATATCTTCGGCCAGGGCGATACCGAGGGCCGCTGCCTGTTCCGAGCTCCCTTCGATATGACCCTTTACGATCCTGTCTCCGGTGACGCTCCCCACAAGTCCGTCCATGACGATCTTTCCGTCAATGAGCCGCGCATGCGCTGCGATCGGAACCTGGCATCCGCCTTCGAGTCTCTTGAGAAGTGCCCTCTCAGCCCTGACGCAGGTAGAGGTTTCCCCATGATTCAGCGGCGCGACGAGCTTGTTGATGAACTCGTCGTTCACCCTGCATTCGATGCCGATCGCCCCCTGACCTATGGCGGGAAGACTTATCTCCGGGCTTAGTACCTCTGTTATCCGTTCGGCCCATCCGAGCCTCTTCACACCGGCGGCCGCTAGGATTATGGCATCGAACTGTCCTTCATCGAGTTTCCGCAGCCTCGTGTCTAGGTTCCCTCTCAACTGGGCTATCTTCAGGTCGGGCCTTCTGCTCAAAAGCTGGCATGACCTTCTCAGGCTGCTTGTCCCGATCGTCGCCCCCTGCGGAAGATCGTCAAACCTCTTTATTCTCTTCGGACCCCCGGCTGTTATGAAGGCATCCCTCGGGTCTTCTCTCTTGCAGATAACCGGAAGATACAAGCCTTCTGGAAAGTCCGTGGGCACGTCCTTCATGCTGTGGACCGCCAGGTCGGCGCCACCGTCGAGCAGCGCCTCCTCAATCTCTTTGACAAAGAGCCCCTTGCCGCCGACCTTTGCGAGCGGGACATCAAGGATCTTGTCCCCCGTCGTCTTTATCTTGTTCAGTTCAACCGAAAGCCCCGGCGTCATCCGTTCGAGTTCCGCCTTTACCCACTCCGCCTGCCAGAGCGCGAGCTTGCTGCCCCGGGTCCCTATGACTACTCTCTTCTTTTCCATCGCGTTGCTAGGGCTTATTCCTCCTCTCCGTTTATTCCGTAAAGTCTCTTGATCGTCGCGACGAGCATGTCCTTGTCCTCGGCGTCCTCCTTAAGGGCTACCGTTGGGGGATGAATCAGTTTATTCGTGATGGCTGAGGCCAGATATTCCACCGCCTTGCGCTCCTTCTCGCTCAGTTCGGGGAACTTATTCACGAACCGTTCCAGCTCCTCCCTCTTGATCGCCTCCGCCTTGTTCCTGAGCGCCACCACCGTAGGAACGGAATCGAGGGACGATATCCATTTATTGAAGGCCTCGATCTCTTCCGTGATGATTACCTCGGCCTTCTCCGCCTCCTTCTTCCGTTCGAGGATGTTCGCATCGACCGTGCCCTGGAGGTCATCGACATCGTAGAGATACACGTTATCGAGGTCGTTAATCCCCGGGTCGATGTTGCGCGGCACGGAGATATCGATGATGAAGACCGGCCGCTGTTTCCTCTCCTTCATCACGCGCTGCATCTCTTCCTTGTGGAGCACATACGTCGGCGCGCCGGTAGAGCAGATGATGATGTCGGAATGCACCATCTCCTTCAGGAAGTCGTCAAACTTCACCGCCCTTCCGGCAAATTCAGAGGCGAGTTCGCATCCCCTCTCAAAGGTCCTGTTGACAACAGCAACGTCTCTTACCCCGCAGTTGACCATATGCCGTGCAGCCAGTTCCGCCATCTCTCCGGCGCCGAGGAGCATGAAGGATTTTTCAGGGAGGTCGGTGAATATCTTCCGGGCAAGTTCGACCGCAGCAAAGCTTATCGAGACCGCATTTTCGGCGATCTTTGTCTCCGTCCTTACCCGCTTCGCCACGGAGATAGCCTTCTTCATGAGCCTGTTGAGGAGGATGCCCGTCGTCTTTTTTTGGAGGGCGAAGTCAAAGGCATCCTTCAGTTGTCCGAGTATCTGGGGTTCCCCGACGACCATCGAATCGAGGCTTGAAGAAACCCTGAATACGTGTCTCACCGCATCGCTGCCGTGATACACATAGAGAGATCTCTTCAGCGCATCCCTGTCTATGCCGTGGAACTCGGAGAGAAAGGCGCAGATCGTCTCGAAGGAACTCTCGGTATCCTTCACGTCCGCGTACATCTCGACCCTGTTGCAGGTCGAAAGGACGATCGCCTCATCAACCCCCCGGAGTTCCCGGAGTTTCAGCAGTCCCTCCTCCAGTTTCGGCCCGTTGAAGGCGAGCCTTTCCCGGACATCGACATCAGCGGTCTTGTGGTTCAAGCCGACAACGATGATCTTCATACAAACGCGTGGAGACCCTTCAGGAGCAGGTTCACGCCGAAGAAGGTAAAGATCACGCTGATGAAGCCGACGATCGAGAGGATCGCAGCCTTCCTCCCCCTCCATCCCGCGGTCAATCGCACATGAAGCACCAGGGCATAGATAAACCATGTCACGAGCGACCAGACCTCCTTCGGGTCCCATCTCCAGTAGCTCCCCCAGGCACTTTCCGCCCAGAGGGCCCCGGTAATAATGGCGAGGGTCAGGAGGGGAAACCCGAGGGTTATCAGTTTATAGTTGACCTCGTCCAGGATCTGGAGGTTCGGCAGCCGCTGAAAGAGTCCTCCCAAATGTTTTGATTTCAGATGATGCTCCTGTATCAGGTACATGAGGCCTATGCCGAAGGCCATCGCAAATGCCGCGTCGCCGAGGAACGCAAGAAAGGTATGAATGCCGAGCCAGTAGCTCTGGAGCACCGGGCTCAGGGGCTTTATCTCCCGGGGCAGCATGGAGGAAGAGAGCATGAGGACGAAGACAATGGGCATCGTGAACGGACCGAGGAGGTCAAGCCGGTAACGGTATTCGAGAAAAAAGAAGATGAGGACGATGCACCAGGAGAAGAACGAAGATGCCTCATGGAGGCTCGTGATCGGCAGGTGCTGGGCATCGACATACCGGAAGACGATATTCGCCGTGTGGAGGACAAAGCCCGCAACAGCGCATATGAGGATGAACCGTGACGTCGCCTTAGAGCCCTTGAGAAGTTCTATGATGCTGCCGATGGTCGAAGCAAAATAGAAGGTGAGACTGAGTTCGAAGAGGAGTACCGCCATCAGAAACAACCGAGTCCGCAATCGGAGATCTTTATTCCGAGTTCATTGCAAACGTCACCAACGTCTTTATAGGGGACCTTCAGCTCCTCCGCTATCTGTCTCGCCACGGCACAGGGAAGCTTGCCCCCGACGGATCTTTCCTGAACCAGAACCCTTATCTTCTCCTTTGTTTCGACCATTTCCGTTATATAGAGCAGAAGCCCTTCGTCGCCGTCGGGAGACCTCAGGAACCGTTTACCGTTCCCTCTCATTACTTCAGCCGGCTCTCCCTCAAAGACGAGGGCATCGGCCTTTTCTAAGATTCCCTCTGCGCTTCCTTTCAGGATTCGCGAATCTTTCCCAAATATAAATAATATAATATCGGGCTTTAAAAACTCAATCGCGCTGTTCCCCTCGACGATGATTCCCCTGAGGTCAGAGAGTTTCTCGACGGCCAACGGGAGCACTTCTGCGAGCTCTGAGGGGGGCGCCTGGACCCAGAGAACCCGCTCTGCGCCGGAGTCAAGCATGATCTTCGTGTCCTTGCCTTCGGCTGCGAGGATATCCTGATCGTCTACGAGAGAAGCATAGAGGCCGGTCTTCGTATATTTTATCGCGCCCCATCCCCTGAGTCTCCGGAGGAGGAGCGAGGCATAGGCGGTTTTTCCGGAGCCGCTGTGGGCGCCGCCCACTCCTATGATCAGGGGCCTTACCATTGAACGTCCGCGGACCTTTTTCGAACCAGGGAGAGGGTCAGCTGCCTGCCAGGCTCTCGGACAACTGTTCGGGGCTCACCGCCGCTTTATATCCGCACTCTTTCCTGTGACAGGAGAGGAGTATCTGGCCCGCCTTGTCCCGTTTCTCGAAGAGGAAGGCCGCTCCGCAGTTCGGGCACTTTTTCGGGACCGGCTTATTCCAGGTCGCAAATTTGCACCGCGGGTAGTTGTTGCAACTCCAGAACGGTTTTCCCTTCTTTGTACGCCTCTCGACAATGTCTCCGCCATCCTCGGGACATTTTACCCCTGTTGACAGAGGCTTCGTCGTCTTGCATTCCGGATAGCGCGAACAGGCGAGGAATTTTCCGAATCTCCCTGATTTGAGAACCATCGGTGAACCGCAGACCTCGCACTTCTCGTCGGTCACCTGGGGGGCCTCTGTGCCCTGGCCCTCGAGCGGCCGCGTATTCTTGCAGTTCGGATATCCTGAGCACGCCATGAACCTCCCGTGACGTCCCCATTTGATGACCATGGGCATCCCGCACTTCTCGCACATAATGTCGGTGGGGATGTCTGCTGGTTTTATCTTGCCGAGTGTCTTCGTCGCCTCCGAAAGGTCATGGCTGAAGGGCCTGTAAAAATCCTTCACAACCTCGACCCATTCGAGTTTCCCGTCCTCGACGCCGTCGAGTTCGTCTTCCATCTTCGCGGTAAACCCTATGTCGATCAGTTCGGGGAACTTGTCGACAAGGAGGTCATTGACCACCACGCCGAGTTCGGTGGGGGAAAACCTGCCTTCCTCTTTGTGCACATACTTCCTGTCCTGAATGGTCGATAGGATCGTCGCGTACGTGCTCGGCCTCCCGATCCCCTTTTCTTCCAGCGCCTTAACGAGCGTGGCCTCCGAGTAACGGGGGGGCGGCTGGGTAAAATGCTGTGTAGGCTTCGCCTCCTTCAGCGTCAAACGATCCTCTGCCTTGAGATGGGGGAGTATCCCCCCTTCCTCTTCCTCAATCTCGTCCTTGCTTTCTGTGTAGAGGGCCATGAATCCGTCGAACCTCACCACGGTCCCTGATGCCCTGACGTCGAATGTCTTGCCGGAGTTCTCGATGATGAAGGTGGTCTGCTCAAGCCTCGAAGGCGACATCTGGCTCGCGACAAACCTGTTCCATATGAGCGAATAGAGGTTATGCTGATCCCTCGTCAGGAAGGATTTCAATGCCTCCGGGGGGCGGGTTATGTCGGTCGGCCTTATCGTTTCGTGCGCCTCCTGGGCACCTGCCTTGCTTTTATAGGCAGGGGGCTTTTCCGGAAGATAGTCCTTCCCGAACCGCTTCTCTATAAACTCCCTCGCCCACTGCTGCGCCTCGGGGGCGACTCTCACCGCATCGGTACGCATATAGGTGATCAAGCCGACTGAACCTTCCTCCCCGAGTTCGACTCCCTCATAGAGCTGCTGCGCGAGCATCATCGTTCTCTTTGCGGTGTACTTCAGCTTCCTCGCTGCCTCCTGCTGAAGGGTGCTCGTCGTGAAGGGGGGATAGGGCGACCTCTTCCGCTCTTTCTTGTCGATCTTCGAAACGGAGAGCGCCTCCGCTTCGATCTCGCTCGTGATTCGCCCCGCATCCTCGGAGGTCCTTATGAGAAACCGTTCGTTCCCTTCGGCTTCACGGTTGACAACAAGGGAGCCGCGATACTTATAGAGCTTTGCGGGGAACGCAGGCAGAACAGGGCCTTCCAACTGGAGCGCGACGTTCCAGTATTCCTCTTTTTGAAAAGCCTCAATTTCCCGCTCCCGATCAACAACGAGCCTGACAGCTACGGACTGGACCCTCCCTGCGCTCAGCCCGCGCCGCACCTTCTTCCAGAGGAGCGGACTCAATCCGTAACCGACCAGCCTGTCGAGTATCCTCCGCGCCTGCTGTGCGTCCACCTTATTGCTGTCTATCCGCCTCGGACTTTTTATCGCCTCATGCACGGCCCGCTCCGTTATCTCATTGAAGGTGACCCTGAATATCTTCTCTTCCTTCGCCTTCGGCTTCGGTTTCGCGTCCGAGAGCACCGATGCTATGTGCCAGGCGATCGCCTCCCCCTCCCGATCCGGGTCGGGCGCCAGATAGACCGCGTCTGCCTCTTTCGCCGCCTTCCGCAATTCCCTGATGACTTTCTCCTTACCGGGGATCGTCACGTAGCTCGGTTCAAAATCCTTCTCGACGTTGACGCCCATCTCCTTCTTCGGCAGGTCCCTGATGTGCCCTATCGAGGCCTTAACAAAGAATCCTTTCCCGAGTATCTTATTTATGGTATTTGCCTTTGCAGGCGACTCAACAATGACGAGAGACTTCACGCACGACCTCCTTCAGTTCCAGAGAATTTTCTTGCCATCACCATAGATAAACGCATAGATTTCTTCCTCATCAAGTGATGTCTTCTCCATGAGGGTATATACAAGGAAAGACATGATCCTGTCAAGCTCTTCCTCTTCAAGATACTCCAGGTCTTCCGCCCTGGCGGTAAGATATCTCTTTGCCATCGAACATCCGCGGGACTCGCCCGCCCTCCCTTACTGGATAAGATAGAACCTCTTGCCCTCTGTCTGCCTGACGATTCCCTTGAGTTCAAGGTTAAGCAATGTGGCGAGAACCCGTGAGGGAGAGAGTGTAAGCCCTCTCGATATCACGTCAATGTGGAGCGGCTCTCCTGTTAGTATATCACAGAGTCTTCTCTCTTCATCCGTCATATCCGCCCGCGATTTCTCTCTCGCCGGCACAAACCCCTTGAGCATAGGGCCGAGTTCCTCCACGATATCTTCCGTCCGCTCGATGAGCTTTGCCCCCCGCCGAATGAGGTCATTTGTTCCGCTCGAATTGGGAGAGGTAATGCTGCCGGGAACAGCGAAGACCTCCCTATTCTGTTCGAGCGCATGCTGAGCGGTGATGAGCGATCCGCTTTCACGGGTCGCCTCGACAACGAGAACCCCGAGGGAAAGTCCGCTGATGAGCCTGTTCCGTATCGGAAAATTCTCTCTGTTCGGTTTTGTACCGAGGGGAAATTCTGACACCACATATCCTGATTCAGCGATCTTCTCCATGAGTCCCCTGTTCTCGGGCGGATAAGCGGTATCTATTCCCGACCCGAGAACGGCGACGGTCCTCCCTCCCGATGTGAGAGAACCCACATGGGCGATTGTATCGATGCCCCGCGCCATGCCGCTAACGACGGTGAACCCTGCGCCGGCCAACTCCGACGAAAGCTTCTCGGTCACCACACGTCCGTAATGGGTCGGTTTCCTCGAGCCGACGATCGCGACCGCAAACCGGTCCTCCTCTCTCATCGATCCCCTCACATAGAGGAGAACCGGTCCGTTTTCCACCTGCCTGAGGAGGTCAGGGTAGTCAGGGTCCTTACAGGTCACCACCCGAGCACCGGACCGATTCAGGAGGGCGAGGCATTTTGCCGCCTCCTTGAACCCTGAAAAGTCTTTTATGTTTTTTGCCTTCCGTTCACCGATTCCATCGATGGATGAGAGTTCTTTCAGGGAGGCCCTGAAGACATCCTCCGGTTCTCCATACAGGGAAAGAAGCTTCCTGAACGTAACCGTGCCTATTTCAGGCACGAGGGAAAGGGCGATCCATGATTCAAGATGAGACATGGGGGTTTCGCAAAAGCCTTCTTACCCGCAGACGGAGGGCACTGAGCTTGATAAAGCCCTCTGCGTCCTTCTGGTCGTAAATCTCCTCTTCCTCAAAAGTAGCGAGCTCCGGGTGATAGAGGGATTTCTCCGATCTTCTCCCGACGACGAGACAGGCACCCTTATAGAGCTTCAGTCTCGCCTCGCCGCTCACATCTCTTTGGATATCATCCACCGCGCGCTGAATGACCTCCCTTTCAGGCGATATCCAGTAGCCGTAATACACGAGCTCGGCATATCTCGTGACAAGGGAATCCCGAAGGTGAAGGACCTCTCTGTCGAGGGTCAGCGATTCTATCGCCCTGTGGGCGGCGTGGAGTACCGTACCTCCGGGTGTCTCATATACGCCGCGCGACTTCATCCCCACATACCGGTTCTCGACGATGTCGACCCTCCCGATGCCGTTACCGCCGGCGATACCATTGAGGGCTTCGAGCAGACGGGCCGGGCTCATGTCCGTGCCGTTCAAGGCCACGGGGTCGCCGGCCCTATAGGATATCTCGACTGTCGTGGCCGTGTCGGGCGCTTTCTCCGGCGGCACCATCATGGTATACATATCGCGAGGGGGCTCGGACCAGGGGTCTTCGAGAATCCCTCCTTCGTAACTGATATGGAAGAGGTTCCTGTCCGTGCTGTAAGGCTTTTCCTTTGTAGCGGTAACGGGGATGCGATGCGCCTCAGCATAGTCAATGAGTGACTG
>DASPUT010000203.1 GCA_035622735.1 Thermodesulfovibrionales bacterium
AGAGGCAGTTCCAGAAGTTTCTCAGGGATCCCGCAGCGGTGATCAATTGCCTTGAAGACGCCATCCTTCTCCTCGACAAAAGAACAACGGTAATCTTCATTAACAAGACAGCCGAGGAGTTTCTCGGAAAAAGCCAGCGGGAGATCATCGGGAAGAAGCTGGGAGACCTTCTGGAGGATGCCGGAGCGATCGTGAAACTCGCGCAGAAGGCGATCAAGGAATCGAGGTCGTTCAGCGCCAAAGAGGTGGAAGTGAAGATGAACGGCCTCTCGAGGGTTGATCTGCGCATATCTCCCTTCTTCGTGGACGAAACATACGAGGGAGCGCTCCTCTCGATCCGCGAGAATGTCTCGATTATCGAGAAGGACGACTCCTCCTTTGACTCACTGGTATATCTCCTCGGCTCCATAGCCCATGAAATCAAAAACCCCCTCGGAGGCATAAAGGGGGCTGCACAGCTCCTGAGAAGGCGTCTCCTCGATCTTGAACGGGAGAAGGGGGCGCAGTTGTCCCCTTGTTTTATGAACGGGGACGATGAATACCTGAACCTCATCATACGGGAGACGGACAGGCTCAATGCGGTCCTCCAGAGTTACCTCACGATGAGCAGGAGACCCGCCCTGCACCCGATCAATATCCACGAGGTGATCGAGAAGGCGATTTCGATCATGAATATATCCTGCGAACATGGTAAAATAGTGGTGCATCGGTTCTACGACCCGAGCCTGCCGAGAGTCCTCGGGGATGAAGGAAAGTTGCTCCAGGTCTTTGTGAACATCATAAAGAACGGAGTCGAGGCGATGCCAAGGGGGGGGGATCTGAGCATCGTGACAAAACCATCAAACGAATATGCGGTGCAGGACGGCCAGACAAAGCGATGGGCCTTGATCTCGGTAGGCGACACGGGAAGCGGTATTCCGAAGCATGAACTCCAGAAGATATTTCTTCCCTTCTATACGAAGAAGAAACGGGGTACGGGGCTCGGACTGGCCCTTTCAAAGAAAATCATAAAAGACCATAACGGCTTCGTCAAGGTCGAGAGTCCTCCCCCGTCAGGCAAGGGCACGGCATTTCACCTCTATATACCCTTCTCTTGAAAAGAGGGGGGAGCAGACGGGCCGGCCGTCATCGCTGCTCCGGGGACATGCCGGCAGAAAGGTGAGTACTCGCTGCTGTCCGGCTTGCGGACATTTCCTGAAGAAGGATCCCCGACGAGCGGGAACGACAATCTCCCTTTGTGGGCATGTTAGAGGAACAGGAAACGCAAATAGAATCTATGGAAAAAGAGAAAGAGATCCTCATCATCGATGACGATGAATCAATAACCTGGGTCGTGAAGAAGGCGCTCGAACCCCTGCGGTATAAGATAGCATCGCACGGCCGGCTCACTTCCGGGCTTAAGGCGGTGAAGAACGATCCGCAACTCATCCTCCTTGACATCGTCCTTCCCGACGGCAACGGGCTCGATGCCTTGAAGGAGATCAGGTCGTCCTATCATGATGCAACGGTGATTATGATGACGGCCCACGGGAAGATGGAGAGCACCGTCGAAGCGATGAAAGAAGGCGCCTACGACTATATCGAGAAGCCCTTTGACATAGAAGAGCTCAAGATCATTGTCGAGAAGGCATTCAGGGATATGGCCATGAGGGAGGAGTTGAACAAGCTCCGCGTCGTCACCGCCGAGGCCGAAGAACCGATGATCATCGGGGGCAGCCAGAAGATGCTTAAGGTCTTCAAGAATATCGGCCGGGTTGCGTCCAAAGACATTACGGTCCTCGTCACCGGGGGAAGCGGTACCGGCAAGGAACTCGTGGCGAAGGCGATACACCACAACAGCAACAGGAGAACAGGGCCCTTCATCGCCATCAACTCCGCGTCGATCCCGAGGGATCTTCTCGAGGCTGAGCTCTTCGGCTGGGACAAGGGCGCCTTCACCGGCGCAAAGGAAAAACATCTCGGCAAGATAGAATCGGCTAACGGCGGCACGCTCTTCCTCGACGAGATATCAGAGCTCGATCTGAATTTGCAGGCAAAACTGCTGAGGTTCATGCAGGATAGGCAAGTGAGCCCCCTCGGGAGCAACAGGGTCATGGAGGCGGACGTGAGGATCATCGGGGCCACCAATCAGGATCTCAAGGATGCGGTGACAAAGGGCTCGTTCCGTGAGGACCTCTACTACCGCTTCAACGTTGTCCAGATAAAACTCCCCGCACTGAGGGAGCGGCGCGAAGACGTCCTGCCGCTCGCAAAGCACTTCCTGAAAGAGGCAGAGCATAAACTCGGGACCGGCAAGAAAGACCTCTCGAAAGATGCCCGGGAAGCCATGCTCAAACATGACTGGCCCGGCAATGTACGAGAGCTCGAGAACGCGATCAAGCGGGCCTGCGTCCTCTCAAACGGCGCGATTATAGAGAAACGGGATCTCTTCCTCGATGACGCCGCTTCCTGTTCGATCAAGGAATTCCTCGAGGAGAAGCTGAAGCGCTATCTCAAAGACATGGTAAAACTCGAAAACTCAAATCTCTATGAAACCGTCATCTCCGAGGTGGAGAAGGCGATCATCAAGATCGTGCTCGATGAGACAGAGGGGAACCAGCTGAAGGCCGCCAAGACCCTCGGCATCAACCGGAACACCCTCAGGGCGAAGATAAAGAGGTACAGGATAAAATAGGAGATCAGTGGAGGCGGACGCCGAACTCCGCTATCCTCGGTTTCACCAGCTTCAGGTAGTCCTTGCAGTTCATCTTGATCGATTCTATGTGGTTTCCCGCCTGGAAGAAGATCTCTTCGTCCTCGGATAAGGTTTTGTCTACAGAGACATCTAAACCATAAAGATTCCCGAAGGGCGGCATCGCACCTACCTCGCAGTCGGGAAAGAGGCCCCTGAACTCCTCTTCTGTGGCAAGACGCATCTCCCCCGCACCGAGGATTCCACTGAGTTTATCCATGTCGATCCGCCAGCTGGCCGGAAGCACAGCCATCGAAAATACCTCTCCGGCTTTCACCATAACCACCTTGGCCAGCTCTTTGCCCGGAACGTGGAGGACGGCAGCGATCTCCTGTGCCGTATAGACCTCCGAATGCCTCGCGACCTGATATTTTACGCCCGTCCTGTCGAGGAATTCTTTCAGTTTATCATTGACCATAAAACACTCCCTCCTTTCAGTTACAGTATAGACCCGAAACGAGGAAGGGGGAAGAGGTCGACCTAAAAGATATCCGGTTTGTCGCTCGCGATTCCGTCAACGCCCTTAGCCTGATATTCTTTCGCTTCCCGTCTCGTATTTATCGTCCAGACGATGACCTTGAGATTATGGCGGTGAGCGTCCTCAATGTTCCTGGTATGGGTAAACCGGTACAGAGGGATAAGGTATTGGGCATCGAGCCTCAGGGCGGCATCGATCGGATTCTTGAGCTTTGCGTAAATGAGACCGGTCTCGATCGTCTTATCCAGTTTCCTGACGGTCGAAAGAGCCTCTTCGTGAAAAGAGACGATGATCGCCCTGTCACGTAATCGTTCCTTCCTGATGACTTCCAGAACCGGTCTTTCATACCCGGGCTCTTTCAGTTCCACGAGTATCTTGTCGACGTTTCCGTCGACTATCTTCAGGGCCTCCTGGAGCGTCGGGATCCTGTCTCCGGTGGCATCTTTCAATTCCTTCAGGGTCGCCTCGTTTATCTTCATGTCCTTGCCGAAGACTTTCTTCAGGTTGTCGTCATGAATGACGACTAATTTCCGATCCTTCGATTCCCGCACGTCCATTTCGATCGCATTCACGTCCGACGCGATCGCCCTCTGAAAGCTTTCGAGGGTATTCTCCGTTTCGTATGCCCGCGCCCCGCGATGTCCGACCCTTAAGAACAGGATGTCCTCCACGTACGTCCGTTCAATCCCATTTCCATTTTAGCAACAAACGAATTGTCAGTCCATCCGCCGCACCACGCATTGATTTTCTTCTCTTTTTTGTGGTATAAATAACGGTTCTAGATTTCCCGCGAGGCTCGCGTCTTTCGGGAATCTTCTGCTCCTTGCTCTCACCCTTCGGGTGAGGGCTATTCCGCACGGCGGGCCGTCGGCTCCCTGCGGACCGGTTCTACCCGGAAATCCATAAGGAGGTTTTTCATGAATATCTACGAAAACATCGTGATCCTCAACGCATCCCTCTCGGACGAAGAGCTCGAAGCAGCCTCAGGAAAGATCAAGGACCTCATCACGAACGCGGGCGGCGAGCTACTGAAGGTAGAAGTTTGGGGAAGGAGAAAGCTCGCCTATGAGGTGAGGAAGCACAAGAAGGGATTCTACCTCTTTCTCCTCTTCCGTTCTGCGTCATCCTTCATCAAGAAGCTCGAAGACTACTATAAGGTCTATGACCCTGTCATAAAATACATGGTCATTAAGCTCGATAAGAAGATGATGAAAGGGGTGGTGCTCGCAAAACCTGAAGACGCGTCAGTTCCGAAGGGTGAAGGCTCCCCTGCTGAGTCCCCTTCCGCCGCTGCCGCAACAACAAGAAGCGAGGTATAGATGTACAATAAGATTATCTTGATAGGCAATCTCACGAAGGACCCTGAACTGAGATACACCCCCCAGGGAACACCGGTGGCCTCATTCAGGATAGCGGTGAACTCGAAGTATAAGCAGAGCGACGGCTTCAAGGAGGAGACGTTATTCATCGATATCGTCACCTTCGGGAAGCAGGCCGAGACTTGCAGCCAGTATCTGAACAAAGGGAGTTCCGTCCTCGCCGAGGGCAGACTCCAGGAGAGGAGATGGGAGTCCGAGGGCCAGCAGAGAAGCAAGGTCGAGGTCGTTGCCCAGACGATCAGGTTTCTCCCGAAAAGGTCCGACGCAAAGGGGCAGTCCCCTGCCGAAACGGATTCCACGCCTCCCGAAGAGATGACAGACCTCGAACCATTTTAGGATAATCATACGAGCGAAAGGAGAAAAGCGATGCAGCAGAAGAGATTCCAGAGAAGAAAATTTTGCAGATTCTGCGCCGAGAAATCGGAATATATCGACTATAAGGATGTGAAGATCCTGAGGAGCTATCTTACGGAACGGGGAAAGCTTCTGCCCCGGCGCATGACAGGGGTATGCGCGAAACACCAGCGTAGCCTCACCGAAGCCGTAATGAGGGCGCGGAACATCGCGATCCTCTCTTTTGTGGAAAAGTAGATGAGGATCCCGAAGACCTGGGTTCCCCTCATAACGAAGAGGATTGTCGATGACCTGCTCGCAAGAGATCTTATCGAGCCGAAGGTATCGAAAGAGCAGCTCTTCGCCGATGTGGAACGGCTCGTCATGGAAGAACTCATGGTTGAAGACAGGGTGAACAGCGAGGTCAGGGAGATACTCAAGAAATATACTTCCGAGATAGAAAAGGGGAGACTGGACTACCGGAAGATGTTCGAAATCACGAAGAAGAAGATCGTCGAAGAACGGGGCCTCATCCTTTGATGCTCTCGGACGACAAGATTTCCCATCTCACCCATGTCCTCCTCAAAGGATTGCTGAACGGAGGGAGCATCAAGGTTAAGGATGACGAGGGGAAGGTGAGACGGGAGATGAAGCGGGCGATCGTCTCTTTCCTCAGGGTCAGCGAGGACATCGACGAAACGGTCCGGAAGAAGATGCAGTCCTTTTCGAGAAAGATCGTCGAGGGAAGTCCCGAGTGGGAGGTGCTCTACAAGAAATTTTACAAGGAAGAGGCAGCAAGACGGGGCATGGCATCAGAGTAAGAAGGGTAATCCCTCCCTCTCTTCTCATCCTCTCCTTTGCAGGTATCATCTTTCATCTCGCCCGGAAATACCCGGTGCCGTGGTTTTCCCTCACCGTCCTCCTGATCGCTCTCTATTCTTACCTCTCCTTCCTCATGAAGAAGAAGGGCTACGTCTTTGAAACACTCTTTTCCTTCATGCTCCTCGTGGCCGGTCTCATCCAGTTCTTCGGATCTCCCTGGCTTCATGTGGTCTACATCCCTCTGCTCTTTACCCTCGCTATACCGTACGGTCCCGAACTGATCGTACCGCTCAGTCTTACCGTCCCCGGTCTCGAGATGAGGCATTTCACGGATCAGAACCTGAGAGAGGAAGTCGTCTTCAACGCAGTAGCGGTCGTGACGGCAATAGCCCTTTCCCTCATTCTGTCGAGGATGAAGAAGGAACGGGATACGGCCAGGAAATCCCTCAGGCGACTGAAGGAGGCGGCTGAGGATATGGGCCCTGCGGCGGGCATCGACGTCATGAACGGCGAGAATCTCATCTCCCAGTATCTCTCTTCTTCGAATACGGCGAATGAGGAGATACGGGAATCGCTCCTCATCCTCGGCCGGATACTCTCCGCGGACTCGGTGGGCATGTTCACGCTGAAAGAGAATACCGCGACATTCAGGTGCTCAACCGCTGAGGACCAACCCTCGGGCGTCGATGATAGAGAGCCGATTGACCTATGCAGGCGGAAGAGGGCACCCGTATTGTTCGGCACAAATCCTCGAGGAGTCGCGATTCCCGTTCTGGACCGGGATATTATTGCAGGCGTTCTCATCACCAGGCGGAGCGGGCCGAACCCGTTCGAAGGTCCCGACATAAAGACGCTCGAGATGTTTTCGGGCCAAATCGCAAAGATGCTCCAGAGGCAGCGTATCTCTTCCCAGTTAACAAGGGATCGTTCGGCGCTCCAGATACTCCACAAGGGAAGCTCGAACCTCATCGCATCGCTCAAGATAGAGGGCATCGCGCGGAACCTGATAGAGGCCGCGCATAACATAGCACCGCTTTCGATGGCATTCTTCGTGCCGCGCGGCGACGGTTACGAACTGATCTACGAGATCGGTATCATCCCCCCGGAGGACCGCCACGTTGACTTCGGGAATTCCCTCGTTGGTATGGCGGTCAGGAATGGCGAACCGATCTACCTGTCGGACCTGAGGAATAATAAGATGCCCGTCCTGCCGTTCAAGGCGGGACAGGTGGGTTCAGTCTTCATGCTCCCTCTCCTCTATGAAAAGGAATTGCTCGGGCTCCTCGTTTTTCTATCGGAGCGACCGGGGGCACTGAACTCCTATCAGATCGAGCTCCTCGGGGTGCTCGGGAACCAGGCCTCTGCATCTCTCGTAAACGCGCGGCTGCACTCGGAAATTGAGAGGCTCGCCGTAACGGACGGCCTCACGGGCCTTTTCAACCACCGGCACTTTCAGGAAAAGCTGTCACTCGAATTGAATCGGTTGCAGCGCCTCCCTCACCCCCTTTCCCTGCTCCTCGTCGACATCGATTTCTTCAAGAAGATAAACGACGCGTACGGGCACCCGGCAGGCGACGTGATCCTGAAAGGTGTCGCGGCTATCGTGAAGACGACCGTGAGAAACACCGATATCCCGGCCAGGTACGGCGGGGAGGAATTTGCTGCCGTGCTCGCCGGCACCGATCGTGAGGGGGCGATGACGATGGCCGAGCGTCTGAGGAAATCGGTGGAGGGGAAGGGCTTCCTCATTGACGGGAAAGAGGTGCGAGTCACAGTGAGTATAGGGGCGGCCACCGCCCCCTATGACGCTGAAGAGAGGGAACAACTCATCAGCAGGGCGGACGAGGCGCTCTACCATGCCAAGGAGAACGGAAGAAACCGAAGTGTCCTCTGGCACGAGATTCCGTAAAGGAGACTGAATCCTTGGAACCCTTCACGTCGGACGTCACGGAAGAAGAGCTTCGTAGGGAGCGGGCAAAGGCCCGGGACTTGAGGAGGACCCAATGGTGGAAGAGAAAATGCGCCTCGGGCGCCTGTTATTACTGCGGGAAGAGCGTACATCCCTCAGACCTCACCATGGATCACATCGTGCCGCTCATCAGGGGCGGTAAATCGACGAAGGGGAATCTTGTTCCCGTATGCAAGGAATGTAACAGCAAGAAGAAGTACATGCTGCCCCTGGAGTGGGAAGAGTATCTCGACCGATTGAGGAACGATGAGATTTGAGTGTGGTAAACTATCAGGATGTCCGAACGTGAACTCCTCATCGAGGGGGCGAAACAGAACAACCTCAAGAATATCACCGTCAGCATTCCCCACAACAAGGTCACCGCGGTCACGGGAGTGTCGGGCTCCGGCAAGTCGTCTCTCGCCTTCGATACCATCTTCGCGGAAGGACAGTGGAGGTTCATTGAATCGATCTCGACGTACGCGCGCCTTTTCCTCGAGAAACTCGACAGGCCCGATGTCGAAGCGATCCACAATCTGCGTCCCGCCGTCGCCCTGGAACAGAAGAATCCCGTAAGGGGTTCCCGCTCGACCGTAGGCACCCTGACCGAGGTCCACGATTTCCTCAGACTGTTGTATGCGAAGGTCTCGACACCCTATTGTCCGCGCTGCGGCAAGGAGGTGAGGAAATGGGATACCTCACAAGTAGTCCTTAAGCTTCTTCAAGAATACCCCGGAAGGCGGGCTGTCATCGCCTTTGAATCAAAAGAACCCGCAGAGACACTGAAAAAACGGGGATATCACCGCATGATGGTGGACGATGAAATCGTGGAAATCACCGCGGGGAGCGGAACCGGAACGACCGGATCAGGTTCGTCTTTCGATATCGTCCTCGATAGACTGGTCATTCGTGACGAACCGAGACTCGCGGACTCGATCGAGACGGCGTGGAGAGAGGGGCATGAGAGCATCAAGGTGATACTCTTTCCTGACCGGTCCGAAATGCGCGAGGTCTTACGGTTTTCGTCTTCTCATGCTTGCGACACCTGCGGCGTCATACTCCCTGAACCTTCGCCGCTTCTCTTCTCCTACAACCACCCTGTCGGAGCGTGTTCGGAGTGCAAAGGCTTCGGGAATATCCTCAGATACGACGAAACACTCCTCGTGCCCGATGAACACCTTGCGCTTGCCGAGGGGGCCATCGAGCCCTGGGAAAAGCCCGCGTACCGGTGGTGGAAACGACAGTTCATGGAAGGGGCGAAGAAGGCCGGGATAGACGTCCGGAAGCCCTATCGGGAGCTGTCCGATGGTGAGAGGGAAACGATATTCAAGGGCGGGGAGCATTTCTACGGGATCGACGATTTTTTTGAAGAACTCGAAAGCAGACGGTACAAGCTCCATGTGAGGGTCTTCCTCAGCAGATACAGGAACAGCATCATCTGTCCGGTCTGCAAGGGCAAGAGATTGCGGGAAGAAGTCCTCGCCTACAAGGTCTCGGGCCACGATATCGCCGAACTCTCCGACATGCCCGTATCACGATTGTCGGTCTTCTTCAGGGAGATCGGTCTCTCACCTTTTGAGAGGGACCTCGCAAAGGAGATACTAAAACAGATAGGGCTGAAGCTCTCGTTCCTCAGCAGAGTCGGTCTCGACTACCTGACCCTCAGCAGACTCGGGAGGACCCTATCAGGCGGCGAATATCAGAGGATAAACCTTTCGAATCAACTCGCCTCCTATCTCACCGGCACACTCTATGTGCTCGACGAGCCGACCGTGGGGCTCCATGCACGGGATACGGAGAGGATAGCCGGGATACTTTCGGAACTTGCGGAGATGGGCAATACCGTGATCGTTGTGGAACACGACAGGGGAATCATCGAGTCGGCTGACTGGGTTGTCGAGCTCGGCCCGGGCGGCGGCCAGCAGGGAGGAGAGGTCATCTTTTCCGGGCCGATGGCGGAGTTTCTCAAATCGGATACGCTTACCGCACAATATCTCAGCGGGGCTGTCGGCATGCGGCAGACATTCGGCGGCAGACAGTCGGCAGGCGACGACGTCAGGGGCAACCGCAAGAGGGAAAGAGGGTGGCCTTCTCTCACGCTTTCCGGAGCTCGGGGGAACAACCTCAAGGACGTCGTGCTCAAGGTGCCGCTCCGGAATCTCATCACCGTAACCGGGGTTTCCGGTTCGGGAAAGTCGAGTCTCATCGTGGATACGCTCTATAGGGCGGTGGCAAGGCACCTCGCCCTGGAGCAGACCTCACCCCTCCCCTACACCGCTCTCAGCGGTATCGAGCTGATCAAAGGTCTTCGCCTTATCGACCAGACTCCCATCGGAAGGTCGCCCCGCTCGAACCCTGTCACCTATCTCAAGGCATTCGATCATATCAGGAAACTCTTTTCGCTCCAGCCCGAGTCAAAGACACGGGGATACGGTCCCGGATTCTTCTCGTTTAATGTTGCAGGAGGGAGGTGCGAGACCTGTAAGGGAGAGGGCTATCAGAAACTCGAGATGTATTTTTTTGAGGACATCTATGTGAAGTGCGAAGACTGCGGCGGGAGGAGATACGGAGGGGAAGCCCTGAAAATAACGTACCGGGACGCGACGATCGATGATGTCCTCAACATGACCGTCGATGAAGGCGCGATACTTTTTTCCGATCTGCCGCTCATCAGGAATACCCTCTCCCTCATGCAGGATGTCGGCCTCGGCTACCTGAAACTCGGCCAATCCGCGACCACACTCTCCGGCGGTGAGGCGCAGAGACTCAAGATATGTTCTGAGTTGAGTTCAGGCAGGAGGAGGGATGTCCTCTATATACTCGACGAGCCGACCGTAGGGCTACACTTCAGGGATGTGGAGCTACTCCTAAAGGTCTTGAGACGACTCGTGGACGCGGGCAATACCGTCGTCGTGATAGAGCACAACCTCGACGTAATCGCAGCAGCCGACTGGGTCATCGACCTCGGACCCGAAGGCGGGGATGAGGGCGGCCGGATTCTCTTTGAAGGGAGACCGGAGGAAATCGTTAAGGCGAGCGCGTCCTATACGGGGAGGTATCTCAAGACAGCTATCGGCTGATGAGGATGGGGCTTCACGGACGGAACGTTTCCTCCCTTCTCTGTCGCCTTGAATGTAGCTTCCTATTTATGTTCGACCAACTCCACCCTTCTGTTCTTTGCCTTCCCCTCCTCGGTCCTGTTCGTATCGACCGGGCAATAGGGGCCGACACCAGCGGGCTTCAAGCGGGAAGCTTCGATGCCCCGGCCTGTCAGCGCCTTCGCCACCGCTGCGGCACGGTCTGAAGACAGTTTCAGGTTCGATTCGAGATTGCCGGTGTCGTCTGTGTGACCGACCACATAAAGCTTAAGCCGAGGGTTTTCCTTGAGGAGTTTCGTGATCTCATCGAGCGTCGGGGTTGACTCGGGTTTGATCTCGGATTTGCCGGTGTCAAAGTATATCCCGTAGACAACTGCCTTCCCCGTTGCCGTGATGCTCTGGTTCAGGGCGGATGCGTCGGCGGTCACTTCCTGTTCCATCGGCTTTGTCTCGACGATGACGAGTTCATAGTTCTGGCCGTCGTTAAAAGCCGCAGATTGGACGTACGTGACTGCGCCGCCCTTCTCGATCTTTGCGTTTACTACCCGGCCGTCGCTCGATAGGATCTTCCCTCCTATTTTCCGGACGGCATTTTCGTAATTAGCCGCGACCTGAGCCATGCTTACCGGCTTTGCTCCTTTCTTTCTCGTATATCCCAGCTTCGTGATCTTCCCCTTCCAGGCAGCATCCGCTCCGGAAAGATAGGCAGATATGTCATAGACGTCGAAGTCCTTTATATCGTGGGACTCGAGATAGTAACCCGGCATGCGCGAGAGCAACGGATGGTCCTGGCCCCCCTCGACGTCCTTCTCCCCCTCGGCCTGAGCGTGGCTAAATGAGACAAGAATGGCAAAGAATATTATTACTGTAAGACGACGTCCTCTCATATTGTCCTCCTTAAGAACGATCTGCCTCAACCACGAAGAAAATCCGAGGCGATTTCATGCAGCAAGTGTCACGGTAGAGTCTCGATCATTTCGTTCCATTTGTCAACTAACTCCTTATCCTATCCGTTCAACAGATGGATTCAACCGTCTTGCCCTGGATCGGCATCTCTTACTCTATCTCGATTCCGTCCAACTCGGTTGTGCCGCTGCCGAGCGTCAGGGACCCACGCAAAATGCTGTATAGCAATCGATTCGCAAAACCGCAGTCGTATCCGCCCTGCAGGATTGCATTGTATCCCGCGTCGAAATCAAGCGATTCCGTCAGATTCGTCCCAAGCACCTTGACTGTTGCCGGCGCGCTGTACGACCCAACGGCCGAATATGCCGCGGCAACGGAATCATAAGGAATCGAACCGATAAGAGCCGCCGGCTGACTGCAGGCCTCTGCGGAATCGGGATTTACGGTCAGTGAAGACTCATCAACGGCCTCGAAATCAGAGCCGTGAACGCGATTGAATTCACTTACGAGCAGATCATTGTTCCATCCGGGATCGGGAACTCCGGAAATATACCACGCCGAACCGATGTCGGCAAGGATGATTCCGTATTTCTTCATGGCATTGAGAATGACCTGTACGTCGGATGAGAAAGCCGCGATGTCAAAACCTGCCCTGAGACGAAATCGCTGTCCCATCGGGGGGTCATTCGCTACGGTAATGCTTCCCGCATAGTGACGGGCAGGCCACACATACGCTTTTCTTATCCGCGGTGCGGTAAAGCGAATAGCATGACGAATTTCCCCGGATGCCACTTCATCGTATCGCACAAGCCCGGGCAAAATGGGAAGCCCTGCCGCGTCGGCCGATGTCCATCCGCTCGGCCGCAGGGCATCGGACCTGAGATCGAAGACCGCCCCGGAGCCGGCCTGCCACGTTCCGTCGGGTTGCGGATAGGTCGACCATGTCTCATAGAGGATACAGGCATCCTTGTCGAGCACAAGGACATGACGGTCCCCCGCAGACCCGCTTCCGCCCTCGATGAGGGCGTCAGGCGGTATCGGATATGGGCCCGGGTCGCTTTCATCTGCATAGGTGAAGGTGATAGCCACCTTCTCTTGCGTTCCCGGCACAATATTATAGGGGATACCGATGGGGCCACCGTCCCATGAGCCGGAACCAAAATCAGGATGAAGGCCGGTACTCGAGCCGATGGCAGAGATGTAGGCCGACGAATTTGCATCGGCCGGAAGCGCATCTATTTCAGTGTTCCAGATATTGTCCGCCAGAAAGAGGGGACAGCCGCCAACGATGGGGCCGGTCGCAGAAATTGCTCCTGACGGCATCAGGATGCAGCACAGAAGCGCGACAATGAGAGAAAAAGTTCTTTCCGATACATACGTTCTCATACTCTTCTCACTATACATTAATGCGCGATGTTTTTCCCCTTGCGTGAGGGATATTCCTTTCAACGGCCCTTCACATCGCCTGTCTTTGACCATTGCGGAATTACCTGCCGTTAGGGAAGTTTCAGAACACTTGTTGTCCCATAGCATCTTGTGCCATTCCCAAACAGTAACCCAATACTTTGCCTTGTCAGGGCTCATTAACTTCATTGCTTCTTGCTGTAATTAACGCGGTCTCAACGATCCGTCGACTGTGAGTTACTTTTGATAATTTGTAATCGTTGAGCAGGGACGAGTAGACTATAAGAGAGGAGATGAAGAGGATGATCCTCTTTCTCAATGGCAGCCCCAGGAAGAACGGCGTGACAACGTCGCTTCTTAACATAATTGCTGGTGAGGCGCGCTCTGCCGGCGCCGCGGTGGAGTGGGTCGACGTCAATAAGCTCTCAATAAGACCATGCATCGGGTGTCTGAAATGCAGGCCCGACAAAAAGTGCATTCTTCCGAGAGACGACGGGCATCTCATTGGAGAGCTGTTAGAAAACTGCTCGGCCTTGGTGATAGGCGCCCCTAACTATTGGGGCAGCATGCCCGGGACGTTGAAGATTCTGTTTGAAAGGAATGTTCCTGTCCTTGAGTACTATGAACTCTATACATGGCGCATACCGAGACCGAGGCATAAGGGGAAGAAGGCGGCGATTGTTACCGCCTCCCTTTCACCGTTTCCCTACAATCTGCTTCCTTCCCAAGGCGGCGGGGCACTTCGCACCGTCAGGACTATTCTGAACACGGCCGGCTTTGACATCAAGGCACAACTCAACGTCCCGATGACCCCGGACCTCTCACACATCGGAGAACGGTGGTTGGCAAAAGCCAAGAAGCTGGGAAGGGAAATTGGATCATGGTAGAACGAGCACTCTCCTGGATAAAATAGTTTCCAAAGAATGAAGCCGGCATCGTTTTCTTCCTGTAATTCACGACGTAGCCTTTCTCTCCCTGAAGCAAAGTTTCTCTTGGAAATAAACGGACGGTGGAAGATCAACCTGAGACTGGTACTTAACGCGCCTCCCTAAGCCTGTCTGCTAAGCCCGGTGGCAATCCATTGGTAAGGATGGCAGAAGCAACCTTTTCAACAGCGTAGGGAAGTCTCAGAAATTCATGAGCGACTTCCTCATCCGTGATATCAACTATCGCTACACACGCCCTTGGGTCTCCGTCTTTTGGCTTCCCCACACTTCCCGCATTGATGAAGACCTTTCCCCCTATATCTCTTCGGTAGGGCTTGTGTGTGTGACCATAGATCATAACATCAGCGTCAGTTTTTTGAGCCATCTCTAGAAAGAACTTCTCAGGGCGATCCTCATACCAGTAAAGGTTGTTCTTATGGGGAGTGGCGTGGAATATCACAATCTTCTTCCCCGCTGCCGTAAATGATATTGACTCAGGAAGGCTCTTCATAAAATCCTTGGATTTCTGGCTGGTATGTTCCTTAGTCCACTCAAAGGATTTGTCTGCAAGTTCAGCCTGAATCGGGTCTTCATACTTGCAACCACAGTGCTCACTGTCATAGGAAACGTTGTAGTCATAGTTCCCCTGAACCCCCTCTATCGCGCGTTCACTGATGAAATCAACGACCTCATTGACAAACGGGGCATACCCCCCAAGGTCGCCGAGATGATATGTCTTATCGACCTTTGCGG
>DASPUT010000204.1 GCA_035622735.1 Thermodesulfovibrionales bacterium
TCGAATTGTTCAAGGATGTCGCTTTCGGACTCGCCCCTCTGTCAGGAGAGGATGCACTATGGCTTATAAAACAGGTTAAAGGCCACCGGCTCCTCGAGGGCTATAGAGGCAATCCCCCGGCAGACCTGCAGCGACTTGTCGGGATTATCGTCACCATCTCCGAGATGATGGCGACGGGACTCATTGAAGAGATAGATTTAAACCCGATAGCGCTCTATCCGAAAGGCGCGGTGGTACTGGACGCAAAGATGTCTGTCGTAGCTCCCGCTGCCTGAGGCCCTTATTTCTCTCTCATCCCGCGGTTTCTTTCTGCCCATAACGGATAAATCCTTTTGAATCCCGGCTCTAGCGTCAATTGCCGGGCCATTCAGGAGAGTACAAAAGTTGTATAATAAAATTATGTCTGAAGAGGCAGTCAGCATCCATTCTCTGACCAAGAAGGTTCTCTCCTACAACCCGAAAGCGGACGTAAGCCTCCTGAAGAATGCCTATGTCTTTTCGCGGGAGGCGCATTGCAGCCAGACGAGGGTTGAAGGGACGCCCTATATAGGCCATCCGCTTTCCGTGGCCGATATCCTCGCCGGCATGAAGATGGATATTGCGGCCATCGCCGCGGGTCTGCTTCATGACACCGTTGAAGACACGGGCACGTCGACAAGGGACGTGAAGGAGCTGTTCGGGAACGAGATAGCGTTTCTTGTTGATTCCCTCACAAAGCTGAGCAGGATAGAGTTCAAGACAAAGGAAGAGGCGCAGGCGGAAAACTTCCGGAAAATGCTTCTCGCTATGTCGGAGGACATCCGCGTAATCTTCATTAAGTTTGCCGACAGACTCCACAACATGAGGACACTGCAATTCCTCCCTGAAAACAAGCGTCAGAGGATAGCCACCGAGACCCTCGAGATATACGCACCCCTGGCGAACAGACTCGGTATCGGATGGTTGCGTCTTGAATTTGAAGACCTGGGTTTTAAGTTCCTCATGCCCGAGCTCTTTGAAGAACTGGCTCTGAAAGTCGCGAAGAGGAAAGAGGAGCAGGAAGGCTACCTGAAAGAAGTCATGCTGACCGTGGAGGAGAAGCTGCGAGACGCCGGCATTTACGGCAGGGTCTCGGGGAGGGTCAAGCACTTCTACGGAATCTATCAGAAGATGCAGAAGCAGAGGATCACCTTTGACCAGGTCCATGATGTTTTAGGGTTGAGAATCATTACCGATACGAAGGCGAACTGTTATACGATCATGGGGCTGATCCATTCTCTCTGGACCCCGATTCCCGGCAGATTTAAGGATTACATCGCCATGCCAAAGTCGAATATGTACCAGTCCCTCCATACGACGGTGATAGGGCCGAAGGGAGAACGGGTCGAATTTCAGATACGCACCGATGAAATGAACAAGATTGCTGAAGAGGGAATAGCGTCTCACTGGAGGTACAAAGAGAGAGAGTCTCTCAAACAGAAGGACAGCCAGTATATCTCGTGGCTCAGAGAGTTGATTCACACGCAGAAGGAACTCCCCGACGCTAGAGATTTCATGGAGGCGGTCAAGGGCGAGGTTGTCCCCGAGGTCGTCTATGTCTTCACTCCGAAGGGTGAGATACAGGAACTCCCCGTCGGTTCAACTCCCGTTGATTTCGCATACGGAATCCACACGCAAGTCGGTCATAAATGTATAGGAGCAAAGATCAACGGGAGGATCGTGCCGCTGAAGTATCAGCTGAAAAACGGCGATACCGTGGAGATCATAACGTCCCCCGCGCACGGGCCGAGCAGGGACTGGCTCAAGTTCGTGGTCACGCAGCGCGCGAAGGGCAGGATTAAACAATGGATCAAGGCGGAAGAGAGGAAACAGAGCATCGAATTGGGCGCAAAGCTTCTCGAAGTCGAATTGAAAAGGCATCATGTCAAACCTTCGGCATTGAAGGCGGAAGAGACGGAAGCGGTCGCCAAGGCTTTCGGCATGCAGACCTATGACGATCTCCTCGTATCAGTCGGATACGGCAAGGTGACGCCCCATCAGGTGGCGAACAGGCTCCTTCCCGGAAAACCACCCGAGGCCCATCTCCGAAAACCCCAGGACCTTCTCGGAGCCCCTCAGGAAGACCTCGTCCAGAAGGGATTAAGACCGGAGAGAGAACACAAGGGGATCAGCATAAAGGGAATCGATCATATCCTTTACCACACGGCGAAGTGTTGTCTGCCGGTGCCCGGAGACAGTCTCGTCGGTTTTGTCACGAGGGGCAAGGGCGTGACGATACACCGGAGGGACTGCCCGAACCTCGAGAGGCTCACCATCGATGATGCACGGCTCATCGAGGTAGACTGGAAACCCGGCGAGGAGACGACAACGACGACGAGAATCCTCGTCGAGACGATCGACAGACCGGGCATCATAGCGGAATTGGGCGCCCTGATAGCAACGGTAAACGTGAATATAAGTCATATGACCGCAAACACGACTCAGGATAAAAAGGCCCATATCGTTTTCAATCTCGAAGTGAAGGACAAGAGGCAGCTCAATGGCCTCATTCAGAAGATAGCGCAGACCGAGGGAGTTCTCAGGGTAAAGAGATGAGCCGAACGTCAGGAGAGGCCTTCAGAGCCTCACCTGAAGGGCTGTGAGTATCCAGTTCAACGCCCCGCCTCCGAGAAACGCGAGCGGGAATACGACAGCTGCCATCCCCAACGCCATCTGCAGCCCTCTTTCTTTCACGATCATGAAGAAATTGGCAAGACAGGGGATGAAGAGGGTGATCGTAACAAGGCTCACCACCGACTGCACCGGCGTGAGGAGTCCTTTTTCAGCCATGGTAAAGAGGCCTGCTGCGCCATAATCCCTTCTCAGAAAACCGAGAATGAACGACTCTGTCGTCTGTTCCGGGAGACCTATGAAATTTACAACAATTGGTGACGCCGCTTTTTCGAGGACAACGAGGAGATTGATCTTATGGAGGACGAAGAGTATGAAGGTGCCGAGAATGAAGAGAGGCACCGCCTCCTTGAGGTACCATTCGGCCCTTCCCGCGGTCTTTATCAGAATGTTCATCGCATCGGGCCTTCTCATCGGGGGTATTTCGAGAAAGAAATCGGTTCTCTCCCCCTTGACGATCTTTGAGGCGAGAAAGCCCGAGAGCAGGAGCGTTACGAGCACGCTGCCTGTCCAGATGATCGTCGCCTTGAAGGAGAGGGCACCGAGCATGCCGAGGATAACGCCGATTTGTGCCGAACAGGGAATGGCGAGCGCG
>DASPUT010000205.1 GCA_035622735.1 Thermodesulfovibrionales bacterium
AGAGACGCTCTGTTCCCTCATACGCGATGACGAAGAGCTGCGTAACGTCTCCCTCATTCTCGTCTGCTCGGCCTCAGAATCAGACCTTGAGCGATGCGTGCAATGCAGGGCGAATGTATTCATCGCGAGCCCGATAAACAGCGCGGTTCTCCTGCAGGAAGCGTATCAACTCCTTCATATCGCTCCGCGGAAGTCGTGCAGAATCTCGATGAGCGTGAAACTGGAGGGAAGGTCGAAAGAGGTATCGTTCATCGGCTTCATAGAAAATATCAGCGCGTCCGGGATGCTCTTTCGGACGTCCGCCCTCCTTTCGGAAGGCGATAGCGTTCAGTGTTCATTCTCTCTTCCCGATTCGGCGCGCATAAACGCAAACGCCGAGATTATGCGCGTTCTCGGAAAAGAAGCGGGAGATGATGCCAGCCGTTACGGCATTCGATTCACCGACCCCGGAGTCGACCTCATTTCCGCTATCGAGACGCTTATCGAAAAAGAATACCAGTGCACGTAAGGGGGCGAGCGATCTCTGGCGGGCCATATCGATTGGTAAGCTCAGGAGAATCCATGCATGCCCATGGAGGAGGAACGCGATGTGCGAAGTGAATGCCTTTGTCCTCAAGAACGGCGGTGAGGAACTCTATCTTGAAAGCGTGAATGTCGCGACATCTGAGGAAGGCAAGGTCTTTCTCAGAAACCTCTTCGGCGAGGAGAAGGTCTTTGACGGCACGATCAGGGAAGTCTCTCTGGTAAAGAACAGGATCGTGCTCGAGAAGAAGTAGAAACCTGAATGAACTGATATTCCGCGTCACAGGAATTATCAGGAAAAGAGGACCTTTCCCTATCGCATAGCCGGTCCCAAGTCTTTTGCAAGAGCGGACTTTGTGTTTTACGTCCTAAGCTAGAGATTACCGCGATATGAACCGCCCGTCATAATCTGCAAGAGCCTTGCTGTGTCATCCCTCTGCGAAGGGGTAATCCGTAAGCTATAATCTTATTATGCTCCAGATATCCTCAGTCATCGGACAGTTTCCCTATTTGGGGCTATTTGTCCTGCTTCTCCTCGGCGGCATCGGTTTTCCTTTTCCCGAGGATGCCACGCTCATCCTTGCGGTTTTCTGATCTTCAGTAATGTAGTAAGACTGATCCCCGCACTTCTCATTATCTATGCGGGTGTCATGCTCACTGATCTCTTACTCTATTTCGTGGGGAGAAAGTACGGGCAGCAGATCGTCTCTCACAAGCGGTTTCACAAGATCATATCCCCGAAGAAATTATCGCTCATGGTGAAAAAATTCAGGAGATGGGGAATCTTTGTGGTGTTGTTCGGAAGGCACCTCGTCGGGCTACGGGCTCAGATCCTGCTTGTTGCCGGGGTGATGAAGATGCCTCTCCTAAAGTTCGTCGTAACCGACGCGCTCTCGGCATCGCTGACGGTAGCGTTCATGGTCGGCGCCGGTTACGTTGGCGGCAACAGCCTCCAGATCATTAAGAAGGATATCACCCGCGTCGAACATGTAGCACTCTTTCTTACCGTCGCCCTTTTAGCGTGCTATCTTCTCTTCAGATATCTCGTCGCCGGACGGAGGGCGTCCCGCTGATCATTCCTTTTCCCTTCCATGCAAGAATGTCGTACGAGGCCTCTGTGGTATAATGGAAAGCGCCGACTCTCATGAATTCGGTTACGGTATCTGTTACAGGATCGAGATATGAAAAAGCAGAATGATAGAGCGGAAGAACAGATCTATATCGACCCGGTAAACCTCTTTGTCGTCATCATCGCTGCGATATTCGTGGCGACGGCGCTCGCCGATCTTATTTTGTCAATTCTCCCTTCGGTGTCGATACATACGATAACCGTATACAGATTCGCATTCTTAAACGCGGGGTTAACAATCGTCATCCTCTTCCCGGTCGTTTATTATCTTGTATTTAAGCCGTTCACATCATACATTGAGCAGCTGAAGCGGTCGAAAAAGGCGCTGCAGACAAGCGAGGGGAGGTATCGGTCCCTCGTCGAGACTACGGATGATTCGATCTTCCTCGTCAATAAAGACTGCAAATACCTATTCATGAACACTAAGCATCTGTCTCGATTGGGCTTTTCAGTTGCCGAAGCATATGCAGGCCGAGCCTATTCAGAGTTTCATTCACCGGAGGAAACAGAGATATTTCGTGACAGAGTCAAAGAGGTCTTCGAGACAGGACTGTCGTTGCAGCACGAACACAGAAGTGGAAGGGACGGTAAATACTTTCTTCGCACCCTGAGTCCGGTCAGAGGTCCGGACAGAACGATAGAAGCGGTCAGTGTCGTTTCGAAGAACATTACCCAAGTAAAGGAGGCGGCTCTTCAAAAAGGGACTAATCTGTTGGGAGACCCTCGATGACTTGGACGGGGAATGAGTAATCCTTCGTGCTTCCATGCGGCCGACATCGTCATCGGACTTTGCAGCCTCGCCGTCGCATCGCCTTGCCCTTTCGCCCGTTGATTGCGATGTCGAAAGCATTTATTCACTGATTCGTTTTCAGCCGCGTGGTTACAGCGGCTTTCCTAGCCCCCCATGAATGATCATCGTTTGCGATACGATCCTACCGCCAGGGAATAACGAGACATGTGTCGTCGTCCCTGTTGCGTCTTGAGGGCTGCGACATCCTGAGCGCACACGCTTCACCGCCCCGATGGCGGGCCGGTGGTCAGTAACGGGTGTGCTATCATACCTCATGTCGAAGTGGCGGTTCATTGATACCGGTCCTTGCGATGGCCCCCTGAACATGGCGATTGACGAAGCGGTTGCGGAATCAGTGCGGCAGGGGAAGGCCCCGCCGACCCTGAGGGTATACGCATGGACGAGGCCTTCCGTAAGCATCGGCTGTTTTCAGAAGATAGCCTCGGTCAATCTGTCCTATTGCGCCGAAAGGGACATCTCCGTCGTGCGGAGGGTGACCGGGGGAAGAGCCATCCTCCATAACGATGAACTCACCTACGGGTTCTCTGCTCCGACCGTAAGCGGCCCCTTCTCGAAAGGACTCAGGGACAGCTACGAGAAGATCAGCCATGCCTTCTGCCGTGCGCTGTCGATTCTCGGCCTCTCTCCCGAGACCGGGACGGCAAGAGAGCCTTGTCATCGTGACGGTAAGAATCCACTCTGTTTTGACTCGTTATCCTTCGCCGAGATCACGCTCGAATCGAAAAAGGCGGTCGGTTCAGCTCAGAAACGCTGGAGGGACGGGCTCTTGCAGCAGGGATCGATCCCCTATTCCTTTGAT
>DASPUT010000206.1 GCA_035622735.1 Thermodesulfovibrionales bacterium
CAAGCAGGGACTGACGCATCCTTCCTGATAGGTCGATGCCGGAGCGAGCTCGTACAACGTGGCATGATCGGCATCCTGCCCGACACCGATTAAACTCAGCGATGAATCATGACTGTACCGGAAATCCGCCAAGTAAGAAACGCCGTCAAATAGTATCGTCGGGCAATGAAGCGTCAGATCGGGAGAGAGCAAGGCAGGACGGCAATCGGCATAGGGTCCCGTATCCGTTATCGCGCCATAGTTTGTCAGTTGAATTTCCTGGGTATTTGGTATGACCTCGAAATCAGCCCAGTAAGACTGGCCTTGAAAGCTCACAATGGGGAGATGGAATTGCAGATCGCTCGATAGCGTCGCGGCGCAATTTCCATTCGAAGGGTCTTGAACGACCGCGAGGGCATCGCATGAGAGAAAGATGGATAGGCAAAAGAAGAGCAGGACAATAATGACGCGAATGAATCTTTTCGACCTCATGATCCTTCTCCTCTATAGGAGATTGTATCTTTTCGGAATGTGGAAATCAATGAGAGGAAGCGGCCTTACGTGGACCCCGATCTCTGCATCGGCTGCGGCATCTGCGAGACGAATTGTCCGATAAGAGATAAGGCTGCGGTCAGCGTCGCATCTATAGGCGAGACCCGTTCGACAACAAATCGGATTCTTCTGAAATCCTGAGACGAAACTTACCCGCGACCAGTGATCTTTCAGGCCGCATTTTGAATAATCGTAGTTTTAGGATTTGTGTATCGATTCAACCCGAGAATGGAACCTAAGCGCCGTAACGAGCAGAGGTGAGGCAACAGCCGGGACTTTGAAGCAATGCCCCTAATTTTCCGGTCTAACTCACTTTAGCTCCATCCCTTTTTTTTCTGCTTGATAATAGCTCTTCATAAACAGTCTCAGCTTTAATGGATAATCGTCTATCAATGCTGAGTGACTCGTCTATAAACTTGGTAGCAAGCTTTATCGCCTCTCTTCTTTTATTGGCCTGCAACAAATTAGAGAGTCGATCATATATACCAGCTGTAGGGCGGTCTTTGGATGAATAACATATAGCCCTCTTCAAGGAGCTTGGTTCAATTTTAAGTACGCCGCTTCGCACATCTCTACTGAGAAGACATCCGGAGCGCCGCTGAAAGCCCCTCTATCCGAATTGTGTCTGAAATGCCATCAGAACAGGAAAAGTCCGAACGAACACAAGGTCGACATTGTTCCCCTCAAACCGATTACCGGATTGCCCTTAAGCAGAGAAGGTAAAATAACCTGCATCACCTGCCATGATCCCCATGGAAAGAGCGGTTACCCGATGCTGCGGGCCGAGCCCTCAGAGCTTTGTCTAAAGTGTAATTTCAAGTAATGCCTATCCGCAGCGATCTGCGTTACCCGCACTCTTCTATAAACCAATCGATAAGCCGGCGGGCTATTGACCCTTTCATGGGTATCGCGGGAAGATCGTCGGCGTCAAACCACCGGGCATCCTTGATTTCGAGATCATCCGGGGTGATCGCGCCGCCCCCATATTCAGCGGTAAATCCGACCATCAACGTATTCGGAAAGGGCCAGTGCTGGCTTCCGAAGTAGCGGATATTCTTGACGTCTATCCCCACTTCCTCCTTGACCTCCCTTTTCACGCACTCTTCAAAAGTCTCGCCGTATTCCACAAATCCCGCCAATACGCTGTAAAAGTCAGAATGAAACCTGTGGGATCGGGCAAGGAGTATCTGCCGGCCCTTTGTGACCGCCACTATCGTGGCAGGAGATACTGTCGGATAATGGACGAGGCCGCATTGCGTGCAGACCCTCGCCCGTTCCTCATCTTTCGGTTCAGTCTGACCCCCGCACCTCCCGCAAAATTGGTGAGTCCTGTCCCAATGGAGGATTTGAAAAGCCCTTGCAGCGACCGAAAAGATCTCCTCTCCGAGAAGTCCGAGGAGCGGTCTCAGTTCCTGAAAGCTGATCCCTTCGAGATTCATGATATCTTCATCGACTTCACCAGAGTAGCAGGGAAGACTGCCGAATGTTCCGAGGTAGCTCGTTCTTGAGAGATTCTGTTTTACGGGGATCAAGTCAGAATATGACGGTATGCGGAGATCAATCGCGGTAGCTTTTACCAATAGTCTGTCGCCGCAAAAGACGAACCACCAGTCTGTATCAGATCGCCCCGATTTCGGCAAGAACGCTGGTTCGAAGGGCACGAGAAATTCCTCACGATGATGCTGCGTTTAGAGAATATTATAGCAGTTTAAGGGAAGCGATTTGGGACCACCTCTTTATTGTCATTGCGGAAAAATTCCGGGAACGAAACCTCACTCCATGGCTATAATAAGAAATAATACAGGTCCAGGCGGGGAAGAAATGATCGAGCCGATTCTATTGGTCGAAGATGACAGGAAGATCGCGAGGGTAGTAAAAATCTATCTCGAGGGCGCGGGATACCGGGTGGTCCACGTCGAAAAGGGCAGGGACGCCATAGATGCCGCGACGAAAGAGAGGCCCCTCCTCGTCCTCCTGGACCTCATGCTGCCAGACATCACGGGTGAGGAGACCTGCCAGGAATTGAAGGAACTCGGCGATTTCCCGATTATCATGATGACTTCCAAATCCGCCGAGGAAGAGAGGGTGGCCGGTTTCGCACTCGGTGCCGACGATTATGTGGTGAAGCCTTTCAGCCCGCGTGAACTGGTATACAGGGTCAAGGCAGTCTTGAAGCGCGCAGGGAAAGGGGAACTCGAATCAGGGCCGATCAGTTACAACGAAGGCAGACTCATAATCGACGGCCAGCGGTACGCGGTCGAAAAAAGGGCTAACCCCGTAGATCTGACGCCGACCGAATTCAAGGTGCTCCATGCGCTCGCATCTCATCCCGGCAAGGTCTTCACCAGAGAAGAATTGGTCGAGAAGGCGCTCGGTTATGAGTTTGAGGGATATGAAAGAAGCATAGACGCGCATATAAAGAATATCAGGCAAAAGCTGGAAGACGACCCGAAAAGGCCCTCATTCATAATCACCATTTACGGTGTCGGATATCGGTTTTCAGGGAAGAGGGATGCTTAAGAGCCTCTGGATAAAATTCCTGCTCTTGCTCTTTGCGGTCTGCCTCATCGCGATCTCTACCGCCTTTCTCCTTCGTGAGTTTATGATATCCGATTTCCGGGAATATCTCGAAGGGGAGAGAGAAGACCGGGCATACTTAATCACGGCATCTCTCGAGAGCGGTTTCGATAAACATTCGGGATGGGACAGAGAGGCTGTGGTTGAGAATACGGTCTGGGCCCTCATGCTCGGCTTCGATATCGAGCTTTACGATGAAAAGGGAACTTTGGTGATGGACACGGATCAGGCGGTGGAAGGCCTCTCTCCGCTCGTCAAAAAAAGAATAGCGGGCATTTTAGAGTCAAGAGCCGATTCCGTGACATCCGATTACGTCACCTACTCCCTCTTCCTGGGTGGCAGGGACATCGGACAGGTGAAGCTCAGGTTTCTTAATCCTCATAAGGAGAAGGTCTTCGTGAGGAGGTCGGACCGGTTTCTTCTCCTCTCCATCATTATCCTGGGCGGGTTTGCGATCCTGGTGAGTATTCTGTTTTCAAAAAGATTGACCGATCCCATAAAAGGGCTCACGAAGGCGGCAGTCGATTTGGGAGAAGGAGATCTGAAGCGGAGGGTCGTGATCTCCGGCGGAGACGAAATAGGCAGGCTCTCCGGAGCGTTCAATCGAATGGCGCAGGCGCTGGAGACGCATGAGTCTCTCAGGAGAAAGCTGACAGCGAATGTCGCTCACGAGCTCAGGACCCCCATCGGCGCGATGAGGGGTGAACTCGAGGCGATGATGGACGGCTATATCCCGGCAGATAGAGAAAACCTGCAGTCTCTCTACGCGGAGATAGGAAGACTTCGCAAACTCCTTGACGGATTAGAGGAACTTTCGCTTGCAGAGGCGAGCAGCCTCACCCTCGAGCGGCAATCGTTCGAACTTGGACCCTTTCTCGCCGGCATCATCGGCAGGCTCTCAGCGACCTCTGAAGAGAGGCGCATCTCCCTCGAACTCTCCTGCGGGGAAGGACTTTACATCCAGGCAGATCCTAACCGGCTGAGCCAGATTGTCATCAACCTCGTCAGCAACGCGATAAAGGCATGCGGGCCGGGAGGCAGGGTAGTGGTCGCAGCCGACCGGCAGGGGAACAGTGTCCGGATTCGTGTCACTGACAATGGCAGCGGCATAAAAGAAAAAGATCTCCCTTTCATCTTCGAGCGCTTTTACAAAACTTCCGGAGACGGGCTTGGGCTCGGTCTTGCCATCGTAAAGGAACTCGTGGAGGCCCACGGGGGGAAGGTCACCGTCTCAAGCGAGTACGGTAAAGGGTCAGAGTTTACTGTCCTTATTCCGTTTGGTTAAATCCACCGGGGTTGCAGCCGATTTTTTCGAATTTAAGAATTAATGCCTTAATATATAGAACGCGGAGCTTCACCCCGCACCCGAGGCGCTTTTCTCTGATGCGAGAGAAAAGTGCCCAAAAGAGCGCACCCCGGAGAAAATTTCACTTCCGTGCCGGCCGGCATCAGCTAAATTTTCGAACTCGGCTCCCGAGGGGAGTCACAGACATGCGAAAATTTTTCACGCTTCTGCCCGACCTAAATTTTCAAAGGGGGCCCTAAAATTCAAAGCCGAAGTCTGAGATGCGTTCCCCTTCGAAAACTCAGGCGAGCACGGTTGCCCGCAGGGTTAAACATTTTCCCATGTCCGAGCACCGATGTTAGGGGCGAGTTGGAAAATGTACCGAGGACAACCGGCGCAGCCGTTAAGAGTTTTCGTCGGGGCGGATTTCTTTGGGTTACCTTTCTTATCCGCTAAGAAAGGTAACTGGAGTCCGGGGCGAAACCCCGGGAATCTCTTTCAGAAAAGTACGTTGGGAGCGGGGCGAAGCACCGGGAAGTTCTTTCAGAAGAGCGGGCGGATAAGGGACGGAGCCCCCTAGGTATTGCTTTCCCATCCTCTTAGAACGGTAAACCGAGGTCCGGGGCGAAGCCCCGCCGAAATTCACAATCTTTCATAAAGCCTTCATTGCCGGCTCATATTCTTTTGTTAGTCTTAATCAAGAAGAGCAAAAGAAGCCTGATATAAGGCAAAGGAGGAGAAAGATGAAGACGATGTTACCGACAGCATTAATCGCGGTCCTCGCCATCGGGTTTCTGATGGCAGCCAGTCCGGGCAAGGCGGAGGCCTGGTACGGAGGGCCGGCCTTCAATTTTTCGGTGGTTGTGCCGCCTTTCGGCTTTTCGGTGGGGACTCCCGCTCCCTATTATGCCCCTGCTCCTGCGTACGCGGCACCGGCCTATCCTGTTTACGGCGGTGCCTATTATTGGCCGTATTACGGGTATTATGGACCGTATTACCGGCATGGCTATTGGGGTCATAGAGGCTACTGGGGAGGCCACGGCCATGTAAGAAGGTACTAAGGGGTAAGAACGACTTTCGATCGGGCGGTCTGAAAGGCCGCCCTCCGCAGGCTGACCCGGCAAAAGGTATAATGTACATGACCATAACGAAAATGTGCACACAACTAAAGAGAACCTTGCCGATAGTCGCTGCTCTAATCGCAGTGCTGCTATTCCTTCTCGATGCAGGTTCCCTTTACGCGTTTAAAGGTCACGGCGGACCTTCCGGTACTCTCTTGGCCTTCAATGGTAACAGCAGCCACCCGGGCAAAGGCGGACCTTCCGGACCTCCCCCCCAGGGGCATGGTCAGGGCCATGATCGCGCTGATCCCGGCCTGAAAAATCCTAAATCCGCCTCCCGCCCCGGGTACTATCGTGGCGACCAAGTCCCGGGGAATGATCAAGGCATGCGCGGCCCGCGGCTTTATCGCGGTCAGCCTTATTCTCCTTACGGCGGACCACCGAAAGGCAACTACGGCGAAAGACGGGCGATACAGTCTAAGGGAGATGCACAGAGAATGCTCAATGATTACTATATGAGAGGAAATATGAGGATCGGTCCGATCAAGGAGAACAGGTTCTATTACGAAGCCGATGTCCTGGACAGGAATAACAGATTCATGGACAGAGTCATCATCGACAAAAGATCGGGAAGGATCCGGTCCATTTACTGATAAAGGGGAGAGAAAGTCTTTATTCTTATCTTGGCGATCGACTTCCAAAATCAGAAATCAGGACGTTCCGTGCTCGACATTGTGCCCCTCAAGCCGATTACCGATTTGCCGTTAAGCAAAGAGGGCAAGATAACCTGTATCACCTGCCATGCTCCCCATGATAAAAGCGGTTTCCCGATGCTGCTGAGAGCCGCTCCCTCCGGTCTCCGCCTGAAGTGTCATTTCAAATAGGGCATATTCGGCTCCATACAAAGTCGAGAAACGAAGTTTCTATATCCGCACTTTCCCTTATCTTCCATCGGCTATAATAGATGCAGGAATCTGCGGACGCCGAATTCAAGTTTAGACGGGCTGCATCGATCTGAGTGTACATGAAACAAACCGAATCGAGCCAGGAACTCCACCACGAGATTTTCGGTTCAATTCTTGACAGAACCGAGATGACGCCCTTTCTCCTGCTGCCGGCGAGAGATTACAGAACAGCCCTTTCCCAGGCGAGCAAGATGATGGGCAATCGCGGTTTCGACATCCTCGATGACGCCGAACTTCAAGAGAGTGAAAAGAAGCGGGCAAGCCGGTATATCGAGTCTGTCTACCGGTACTTTCTCGACTGGCTCTTTCCTTTTGTGAGAAGGCAGTTGGAGGGCCTTGCCGCCCTGCAATCGACTAATGCCCAGTTGTATCGCGACTGTCTGCGCGCCATCGATGACATCGAGTCGGTCCTCATCAGCACTGAGTTCCGGCGCATCGTCAGCGAAGACCCTCGACATCTCTTCCTCCTCGCCTCATCGCGGAGATATCCGTATGTTTTCCATGGCTATGGGAGCAGGGATTTAGACGTCCCGGCCGTGTGGCAGGAGACCGCCTGCTCTCTGCTCAAAATGGGCCATCTCATCAAGTCGGTGGAAGAAGACAGCCAGGATATCAACGATTATGCCCAGCTCGGCTTTTTTCTCGAGGCCCAAGGGCAGAGCCTTGACGACCTGTACCGGTACGGCTGGGACAACCCGAAACATATCCCCGACAACGAGTCTGCCCAGAGGGCCTTCGTCAAAGTTTCGACATTCTTCCTCAAATTGAAGGAATCGGTGACGTTCGATGAAGACAAGGGCTGCCTCGTCTTCAACAGCGGTGACGGGGTATCAGTCGATATTGCCGAGGTCAAGGCCAGGCTCAAGAGCCCCGAGAGCATGTTCACCAAACTCGGTAAGGATGTCGAGGGGGAGGCCTTTGATATCCGGGACATCCTGGCAATCACCTTTATCCTGAAGAGCAGGGACGACACCCTAAAGCTCTTTCATGCGCTCCAGAAAAGAGGCGTGATTCTGCAGGAAAACACCGCCTCTCATTCGATCACCCAGACCCTCTTCGATAACCCCGAGAGCATGCGGGAAGCGGTGAGACTGCTCATGGTCAGCCTTGCGCAGAGCGCAGGCAGCAACGAAACGCCGGCGGAGGAAGAGCTGGTTGCCAACGCCAAAACGTTCTACGAGGCCCTCGGTGCAAACGCTGTTCGAAACCTCCACTCTTCTCTCGGACATCGGAAGTTCCAGTGCAAGATCGCCTTCTCTCTGCCGATCCACTACACAGCGGATACAAACGAAATCATGATCCCCGGCACGGCAGTCCACATAATGCGGGACCGGGTGCTCAAGAAAACCCAGCAGCACACGTTGGGCGTAGAGCTGCGCATCTCCGACGAGCAGAGCTGGCGCGCTTCCGAACTCAAGGGAGACTCCCACCACGATGCTTACAAATTCCGCCAGCTCGTCTCGGTGATGAGCAGGGTCTTTGCCGATAGGTTTCGCTTGCCCAAAGAAAGCCTTCCGCAGTTGAGAAGAGACCAAGGAACTCTCTTCTCTTGAAAGAGGGGACCCCTAAAAGCATCGCTCCTTCATAGGAAAATTTATACTACCAATTTCTCTCGAAATGAAAGACCCGGAAGAGATGGCCGCGGTGCGGTGTCTCAGGTGTACAGACAATCTCAAATCATAATGCTCACTCGAAAGAAAAATATACCGCTCCCGTAAAGTCAATACGCAGACCATTTGTCAGCAGGTTTAACGGGGAGAAGATTCAGGTTGCCATGTAGCGGTTGAAGAACCACTGTTTCACTTGTTCCACGATCAGAAGGTAGAGTAGTACCATGCCTGTCAAAACAAGAAAGAACAAGGCAGGGAGCGGTTCAAAGCCGAGATAGCCGGCCAAGGGGGTAGAGGGAAGAGCGATGGCCAACGCTACCACGATGAGGGACGACGCGGTCAATAATGGATGGGGACGGCTTCTGAAGGGATTCTTATGAGTACGGATGACAAAGATAACAAGCACTTGAGTAGCCAGGGACTCTATGAACCAGCCGGTATGAAAGAGTTTTTCACCAGCGTGAAAGACACCCAGCATCACGAAGAAAGTGAGGAAATCAAAGAGGGAACTGACAGGGCCGATAGTTAACATGAACTTACGGACGAAGCCTATGTCCCACTTGCGGGGACGGATCAGGTATTCCTCATCAACGTTGTCTAAGGGAATAGGAACTTCAGAGAAATCGTAAAGCATATTGTTGAGTAATATCTGGACCGGGAGCATGGGAATGAAGGGAAGGAAGAGAGAGCCTCCCGCCATGCTGAACATGTTTCCGAAATTGGAACTGGTTCCCATCATTATGTATTTCATGACATTGCCGAACGTGCGTCGTCCCTCAATTACCCCTTCATACAAAACTCCCAGGTCGTGTTCCAATAGGATCATCTCGGCCGCATCTTTCGCAACATCTACTGCGCTGTCCACTGAGATGCCGATATCTGCGGAATGAAGTGACGGGGCGTCATTGATACCGTCACCAAGGTAGCCTATCGCGTGCCCCCTCTTCTTCAGGGCGAGAATGACCCGGTTTTTCTGTATCGGGGTGACGCGGCAAAACAGGTTCGCCCTCTCCACCTGTATTGAGAGGGCTTGATCATCCATCTCATGAATCTCTGAGCCTGTGAGAATCCCGCTAATAGGCAATCCCAATTCGTTGCAGATATGCTCCGTAACCAGCTCATTGTCGCCGGTCACGATCTTGACAGAAATGCCGCTGGCGGCAATTTTCTGTAATGCCTCCTTTGCGCTTTCTTTGGGAGGATCAAGGAACGCGGCGAAACCGGCAAACACAAGCCTCTCTTCATCGCCGACAACCGCGTGAGGATGATCCGCTTCCACTTCCCTCCAGGCCACCCCTAATACGCGAAAGCCTTCACGCCCCAGCGTTTCAAAAAGTTCCTGGATTGAGGAGAGCGTTGTGTTATCCAAAGGGGACGGCGACGCACTATCTCTCTCACAGCTGGTGCAGAGACGCACAATATCCTCCGGGGCTCCCTTGACTACGAGGAGCCTTGTTCGGCCATTGTCAACAAGCACGGAAACCCGGCGCCGTTCGAAGTCAAAGGGAACCTCATCGATTTTGCGCCAGCCCGATATGTCAATTTCAACATGCTCGAGAATCGCATCATCCAAGGGACTTTTCAGTCCCGTTTCAAAAAAACTGTTCAGGTAGGCGAGCTCCAGCACGCGCTTACTGTCCCGCCCGCGACAGTCCACATGGCGTTCCAGGCGAATGCGTGCCTCGGTCAGCGTACCTGTCTTGTCGGTGCAGAGGACGTCCATGCTTCCCAGATTCTGAATTGCGGCAAGCCGTTTCACAATCACCTTCTTCGCTGCCATACGCTGGGCACCACGGGCAAGGGTTACCGAGACAACCATAGGGAGAAGTTCGGGAGTGAGGCCCACAGCGAGGGCCACCGCAAAGAGAAACGATTCGAGCCATGGCCTGTGGAAGAATGCATTGACGAGAAGAACAAACAACACAAGAAGCACGGTAAAACGCATGATCAGCAAGCCAAAATTGCGTGTGCCCTGCTCAAACGCAGTCGGAGGGGGCTTGGCAACCAGGGTATCGGCAATATCTCCCAACACAGTATTCGCTCCGGTACGACAAATCAGCACTTTTGCGCTGCCGCTGATTACTGAAGTCCCCAGGAGCACGGTATTGTTCGCAGCAAGGATATCTGACTCCCCTGCCAGGTCACCGGGTGTCTTCTCAACCGGATACGGTTCTCCGGTGAGAAGGGCCTGGTTTACAAAAAAGTCCTTTGACTCAAGGATGCGTCCGTCACCCGGAACCAAATCACCGGCCGCGAGAAGGACGATATCTCCGGGTACCAACTCTGCCACGGGGACCTCGCGGGATTGGCCATCGCGTAATACCTGTACATGTACGGCTACGGATTTGCGCAATCGGTCGGCTGCTTGTCCCGCTCTATGCTCCTGAAAAAAATCGAGCGTCACGCTGATGAGTACAATAACGGTGATAATGAGGAAACTGGTAACGTCGCCGGTTAGGGCTAATACGATACTGGCAACCAGGAGAATAATGACCAGGGGGTTACGAAACTTCTCTAAGAACTGGAAAAGAAGCATCCTCTTTTTCACCGGATGCAGTAGATTAGGACCGAAATCGGCAAGACGTGCAGAGGCTTCACTCCCCGACAGCCCGGCAGGAGTTGAATCAAGTTCTCTCAGGAGGGTGGTTACGTCCTTCTGCCAGAACGCAGATCCTTTGTTTGAAGAATGAGGAAACATTGTTCCGCCTCTTAAGATAACGGCAAAGCCATCACGCCCGCGAGATTTTGTCGGCCATTATGACACAATAATTAATATTGTCCGACCGTTATCTGTCCCATTATATCAGGTTCCTAAGGTGTGAACTGTGTCGCAGGTGAGACCATGCTACGGCACTCTCAAACTTTCTCAGCACATCTTCCCCGAGCGTGTGCCTGCCCTGTCAAGAACCCTCGCCCTGCCATGCGGATCGGATTAATAATCTTTGATGTTCACTTCATAGTGTTCCATGGAAGGCGGTGCAGTAAAAAAGTCTGTGAATCTGGAGACCCATTTCTGATAGAAGCCGCTCCTCTCGGTTGCGGTCATGTCGGCTTCTGTCTCCCAAAGACCTATTGACATGCCTTGTCCCGTATCAGGGTTTGTTAGGAGGAGCCCACCCTTGAAACCCTTTTGCTTGTGGGCCTCGGGGACGACAAAATTCTTGAAGAGGTGTATCGCCTCTTCACGCTTGCCTGACTTGATGTTGAAAACCGCGACTCTTGCATTCATGAGATACCCTCCTTTTCTGTAATAGATTCCCAAAAAGTCGTTAGACTCAAAGGCACGATAAGAACTTAACAGCAAACCCTCAGCTTGTCAATTCTTCCTGTTGATGGGAGGGGGATTAACAGTGTTGAAGGTAGATACTCTGGAAACCGATGCGCGTGGCTGGATGTCAGAACCGATAGTTTATCGGTGGAGAACTGTGAAGGTTATCTTCTCTCCTTTTGATCCTTTCCTGTCTTGCCTCTATCAAGACGTCGATGCACTGAGTGAGTTGGTCTCAGATATGATTCCCCAGCCACGCTGAGGCCGCCATCAAGAAAAGTATTTCCGATATTTCGGTCATCGCACCGAAATTGTCACCGGTGAGCCCACCGAACTTCCTGAGACAAAAATGTCCGGAGAGGAGGCTGAAGATATAGAGGCCGAACAAGATGGTCCCCGCAAACGCCACGCTTTTCGCGCCGTAGGCCGCAAAGAGATATAATCTTCCCACGAGGAGATATAGGGCGACTACTACAAACGTCGAGAGAAACACATGGAGCGGCCTCACATTATCCAGGAAGATCCGGCCGAGCCCATCTTTGCGGGCAGGGATACCGTGACTCATCGCGGGCACCGTCACCCATTTCGAAAATGCAGGCATCAGAAATACCAAGCATAGTGCAGCGTTGAGGGGGACCGAATGAAACAATGCGTTCAGGAGGACATATTTCATGAGCAGCGTCGCTGCCATCGTGATGGCCCCGATCGCGCCAATGGTGCTGCCCTTCATCACCGTCAACCTCTTCTCAACATCTATCGCCTGATCACCGGTGGCTTTGACCGCGAGCGCATCAAAGGTGTCGATGAGCCCGTCCATGTCGAATCCGCCACTTGTGAGGAGCCCGGCGATAATGACGATTCCGCTCACGACGTCAGGCCCGAATATCTGGAGAGCCGCGAGCCCTGTAATTGCGATAAGGAGTCCTTGAATCGCGCCGGCCAACGGGAAGAATATCGTCGCTCCAGCAAGATCCATATCAGAAACCTCGCCCCTCACCTTTACCGGCAGTATCGTGAGAAACTGTAATGCGAGCAGCATCTGCTTCATTTAATGCAGGATCTCATCGGAGACACCGGCCTCAGCAAAGGTCGCCATCTCACGGTATATCTTCAGCCCCGCTTCTATGATCGTCATCGCAAGCGCCGCGCCCGTTCCCTCTCCAAGCCTCAGATCGAGGTCAAGGATCGGCCTCAGTCCCATCTTTGCGAGCATCGCCTTATGCCCTCTCTCTACAGAGTTATGGGCAGCGAACAGGTAGTCCTTCGTCTTCGGTTCGAGACAGTATGCGAGAAGTGCTCCTGCGGTTGATATAAAACCGTCTATCACCACCGGGATGCGGTTCGATGCGGCACCGAGCACCAAACCGGCGATGCCGCCGATCTCGGCGCCCCCCACTTTCGAAAGGACATCAAGGGCATCAGTCGAATCGGGCTTGTTCAACCGAACCGCGCCTTCAATCACCTCGATCTTTCTCCGCAAAGATTCATCGGATATGCCTGTCCCCTTACCCGTAACTTCGGAAACGGGCCTGCCGGTCAGCACAGAGGCGATAGCACTCGAAGGTGTTGTATTTCCTATCCCCATGTCGCCGGTGCCGAAGATCTGATATCCCTCTTTCGCGTAGCTGTCCGCAAGCTCTATCCCGATTTCGAGGCACCGTAACGCCTCCTGTCTCGTCATTGCCGGACCTTTCAGAAAATTCTTCGTCCCCCTCACGGCCTTCATCTTCGTGAGGCCTTCGGCCTCGGCAAAGTCATGATCAACACCGATGTCCACGACGACGATCTCGGCCCCTGCGTGACGGGCAAGGACATTGATGCCGGCTCCGCCCCTGAGGAAGTTGAACACCATCTGAGCGGTAACTTCCTTCGGATAGGCGGATACCCCTTCCTGTACCACCCCGTGGTCTCCGGCGAATGTGAAGACAACCTTCTTTTCGAGGATTGGGTTCCTGTTCCGGGTGATCGCGACGAGCCTCCTTGCAAACTCCTCGAGCCTACCGAGACTTCCCGGCGGCTTGGTGAGATTGTCAAGCCGCTTCTGCGCCTCTTCGTACATCGCCCTGTCCACCGGCCTGATGTTCTTCACTCTTTCGGTTACAACATCCATCGTATTCTCTCCCCGTTATTTATTGACTGATGTTTCATCGCCGTGACGAAACGGCCCTTCTCCGACGCCTTCTACCCCTTATCCGAGCCCGCCATGTCCCTCTCGAACATGCCGCGGAGAATATCGTTGGCACAGAACTTTCCGCACATGGTGCATGAATGTTCATCGCCGTTGCCTCGCCTGTCCTTTATTTCCTTCGCTCTCTCGGCGTCTATTGCAAGCGAGAATTGGGTGGACCACTGCATGTCCCGTCTCGCCTTCGACATCACTTTGTCCTTCTGCATGTTCTTATGCTTTATCATGTCGCCCACGTGCGCGGCAATTCTCGAAGCGATGACCCCTTCACGCACATCTTCGGGGAAAGGCAGGCCGAGGTGCTCGGATGGCGTCACATAGCATATGAAATCAGCACCGTAGGACGAAGAGAGCGCTGCCCCGATGGCAGCCGTAATATGGTCATAACCGGGCGCGATGTCGGTCGTGATCGGCCCGAGCATGTAAAAAGGAGACTCGCCGCTCATCTTTTTCTCCATAATGATATTCGCCTCTATCTCGTTGATCGGGATATGCCCGGGGCCTTCGACCATCGTCTGGCACCCGGTCTCTCTGCCGGTCTCGGCAAGTTCGCAATTTATGAGAAGCTCCTGGATCTGGACCCTGTCGGTCGCATCGTGGATCGCGCCTGCCCGGAAACCGTTGCCGAGGCTCAGGACCGTATCATGCTTTTTCAGTATCGCGGCTACCCTGTCGAAATGCTCATAGAGAGGGTTCTCCCTATTGTTATGCTCCATCCACGCGACCATGTAAGAGCCGCCCTTTGATACGAGCCCGCCGTAACGGTAGTGCTGCTTCCTGAGCATCTCGACAGTCCTTCTGTTAATGCCGCAGTGGATCGCCATGAAGGCCACACCCTCTTCGCACTGTTTCTCAGTGATCTCGAAGAGGAGCTCCGCCGGCATATTGACTGCCGCACCGTATTTCTCTATCGCAATCGCAAAGGCCTCATAGAGGGGGACCGTTCCGACGGGAAGGCTTATCGCCTCCATGACCGCCCTCCTGATGCCGGTAATGTCACCGCCGACACTCAGGTCCATGAGTGTGTCAGCCCCGTATTTTTCGGCCACCAGCGCCTTTTCGACTTCCATCCGGATGTCGGCGATGTCGGTGGATGTGCCTATCGATGCGTTTACCTTTGTCCTGAGCCCCTTGCCGATGCCGACGTTCTTCTGCCTTCTGTTCCTGTTGGCAGGGATGACGATCTTTCCGGACGCCACACGGCTCCTCACCGTTTCCACATCCACCCCCTCGGCCGTTCCAACTGTCCTGATCTCTTCTGTCACTTCTCCCTTTGCAGCTCTTTCGAGTTGTGTCATGTTCTCCTCCTTCCGAAATGTACCCGTCACGCGCGGGTCAAAAGAAAATCCTTCACCGTTTTATTCAGCCTCTATCCCTAACGATAAGGGTTCATACCGATACCGTCTTTACTAACCCGGTGATCTTCCTTCCCGTATCCTGAACGACAGACGCTATCCCAGCCGCGTCCATCCCCTCCCCCGATTCGAGGGTCCGAAGGCTTTCATCAAATATATTCACCAGCAACTGATTTACCTCTCGATACTTTTCCCGCATGCCAGGCGACTCGATGACCTTTCCGTTCCAGATCTCCTCCATGCAGGTAAAAAGAATATTCGTGATCTGTCTCATGATATCGGCAAGCACTGCCACTTCCGGTGATCTGAAATAGGCCGTGCCTTCATAAGGGGAAGCCTGCACTGTCTCAAGACGGTCGTCGCGCCTGAGATTTTGGTAGGCCTCGGTTCCCTCCAGGATAATCTGGTGGTGGTAGAGCACATTCGCGGTGACAGCCAGATTCTTCAGCAGGTCGTTTCTCCTGAGGAATTCAAAATTAGTGCGGATATCTGCCAATGAAGAGTCGGGCTCAAACATAATGAAGCCCACATTCGGCTCGATCCCGTGTCTCCTGAGTATCTTGAGCGCCTGCTCGTTCTGGGCCACGGTCGTCATCTTTCTCATCCTCCTCAGTGACTCGTCCCTGCCGCTCTCAAGACCGATGAGGATATGACGAAGCCCTGCCTCGACCAGCGGTCCGATCACGCCATCATGGATATCGTTCACGCGGGCCTCGATGCCGAAGCGGATATTTCGCGGCCGCAGAAGGGAAGCGATGCGCAAAGCCCTCTCCTGGCCTCTCTGACCGGGACCGAAGAAATTCGGGTCTGTAAAATAGAAATCCCTCGCTCCCTTCTCGGACATTATCGCGTCTATCTCCTTGACAATATTTTCAGGGCTCCTCCAGCGCCAGGGCGCTCCTTGACCATAAAAGGAATTTATATAGCAGAAGGTGCACCTCCCGTAGCATCCCCTGCTCCCAAGGAGGTTCACCTCGTCCAGACGATAAAGGGCCTCCGTCCGAACCGGGAAGGGCAGGAGATCGAGGTCATCAACCGGCCTCCGCTTCAGACACTTGATGCCGCCTGATCCATCCCGGAAGGCGAGTCCCGGAACGGGAGGCACGTGAGCGCCCCGCGACAGATGTTCAGCCAGACCCGCAAAGGGCATCTCGGGCTCACCGGTGATGACCGAATCTACCGCCCGGCATCTTCTCAGAATATCCTCGAATGCGATCGTCGGATAGAACCCAAAGGCGGTTATCGTGAGGGCCGGTCTTTCGCTCTTCACCCGTTCGAGAAAATCGAAGAGCGCCAGGTCGGTTTTCCAGTGGTAAACCATATGCACTCCCAGGATATCCGGCCTGAATGCAGCTGTGATGCTCCTAATCTCTTCATAGGAAAGTCTGTCAAGGTATCCCTCGATTATCTCGACCTCATGCCCCCTGCTGATCAACATCCCCGCGGCATAGCCGGTGAGAAGGCACGAGGACAGAGGCGTGTTTGCGATGTCATTGCACCGCTCTGGCGCAACGCTCCTCGGATGTTCAAGGAAAAGTATCCTCACCGGACCTCCTGCCAGATGAATGTGTTATTGCAGAAATGGAGCGTCTCGAGCCTGTACCGCAGCGTATCGAAGGGCGCCGGGTTGTAATAGGTCGGATAGAGAAGGTCGGTCCCGTTGCCGATGACCCCTTCGCTTCTCGCCCTCTTTTCTATGGCCGTTCCCGGCAAGATGCGTATGTTATTAAGAACGACCGTCCCGAGGTTCTTCCGTACGCGGTGCAGATCATAGAGCCGCTCGATCATACGCGCCCCCTTTTGAGCCGTCGTCTCGGTCTCGCCGGGCACATTCGCCATGAAGTGGTATACACTTATCACATCGGTTTTAGAGGCGATCCTCGCCGCTTTGAATATGTCTTCTTCATCAAGTCTCTTCCCGAGCGCGACGAGGGATTCCTGACAGAGACCGTCCGGAGAAAACGAAAAACACTCGCATCCCGCCTTCTCGAAGAGCGAGGCGTTCCTGTCGTTGAACTGATCCTCTCTCATGAAGCCGTCCCATCTCACCTTCAGCTTCCTGCGAAGGATCTCGCCGCAAATCTCTTCGAGATGGCCCCGCGGGATATTCACCACGGGGTCTGTGAAATGGAAACTCTCTATACCGTACTCTTTGTGAAGGAACTCCATTTCATCCACAACCGATGCAGGGGGCCGGCACCTGACCCTTTTCCCCTGAAGTTTGGGGTAGACACAATAGGAGCATTCATAGGGACATCCGCGTTTTGTTTCAATGCCGACGGCAGGGACGTAGGTGTTTATATTGAGATAGCGGGAAGGATCGAGTACGCTCCTATCGGGGGGGACGTATCGGGACATGTCGAGATCGCGGGAAGGGAGAGCGATGCTTATTCTCCCGTCTTTTCGAGTGCAGAGACCCTTCAACGAAGGCGGATTATCGAGAGAACGAAGAAGGCGTGGGAAAGTCAGCTCCGCTTCTCCGATGAGGCCGTAGCGTATTTCAGGCAGGTCGCGCATCAGCCGCTCCGGGAAAAGAGCAAATCCCGTCCCGCCCGCGACGATACATGCCTTCGGCAGGATTGATGAGACGAGGCGGACGGTCGCGACGAAATGCGGGATAAGGGAGGCCGTTTTATTGCCCAGTGGATCGATGTTTCTCAGGGATAACCCAACGACGTCCGGGCAGAAGGTGAGAAGTCTTTCTTTGAGCAGCGTGAAGGGGTCCTGGTGGAGGTTCATATCGATGATATCCACCTCCCGACCGGAATCGATGAGACGGCTCGCGAGAGATACAATACCGATAGGGTAAACCTTTTCGGATGAAACGCTCTCGACCGAAGGAGTCTGGACCATGAGCACACGCATGTCTTTTACTCCAAGAGGAGAAGACCGTAATATTTCACGAAGTCTCCTCTTCTTTCCAATGTCCTGAGTCTGCCTCCCGCATTCCTGACCGTTTCGAAGACATCTATTCCAGCGGCCTCCATGGAAGGCCTCGCCTCTTTTGTGTTGCGGCATGTCCCGTCCGTAGTGCAGGAACTGCAGAGGGAGCATGGACCCGCCCAAAAGGCAAAGGCCTTATAAAAACCAGCCTTGAATGCCTCTTTTTCCGCCTCCAGTACCCTCAGCTGGAACTCCCTTGTCGGAGGCTCACCTTCCAACAAGATGGCATGACGGTAATCGGCGAGAATCTTTCTCGTCTTTTCAGGAGGAACAGAAAAGGGGGGGCAATGGGGCTTTCCGTAATGTCCACAACCATACCGGCAGCGGGAATCGGTCCAATCGGCAACATGGATGCTTCCGACAGAGATTACCTTCGCACCGCGGAACCCAAGATCCCCGAGCCTCGCGGTGAGACGGGTTTTCGGGTCAAGACGAAGTTCCGTCAGCCTCTCACTGGTTCTCGAAGCTATGATGAGAGCGGTATCTGTGCCGAGCGGTATGAGACCCGTCGTGTAGAGTCTCAGGGCTTCCAACTCTTCTTTCATCGGCAGACATGAAAAGACCCTTCCGTTATAGGTATTAATAAACATGTTCAGGTCGAAGAGGGCCGCCTTTTCAGGGTAATGCTCAAGAAAGAAGTCATGGATCACAAGGAACCCTTGCTGGTTAAGGCAACGTGAGGCAGAGGCTAGTATATGGGGGAGTTCTTTTTCGGAATAGGCATGAATGATGTTCGAGAGTACGACAAGGTCGTATCGCTCCGCATCTTCCGGCCATGGTTCGAGGATATTTGCGGCGGTGAAAGACGACCTCTCGCCCAACCCTCGTTCTTGTATCAACTCCCTTGTATAATCGAGAACCTCCGGAATATCAATAAGGGTGGCCTTCAGGAAAGGCATCTGGCTGAGAAATCCTACTGCTATGGCACCGGACCCGGCCCCGATATCGAGCATCTTTCCGTCAAAGGAAAGGCCTTCAAAGAGGGGAAGAATCTCCTTCACCTTTGTCCGAGCGATACAGTCCATGGCGTTGATGTATCGTCGTATCCCCTCTGCTCTTTCACTGTCATCCGAGGAGTCATTCCCGGCCCGACCGCCCGACCTCAGGCAATCTTTCAGTCCGGTCCACTTCGAAAAGAGCTCCTTGCGCCATAGGATGGAATTGCCCTGATACTTCTCCTTGCCGATTACGAGGTATTCACTCGCTATCTTCGAGTTGTAATACTGTGAACCGTCACGGATCACAAGCTTGAGGGCGCAAAGGGCACCGAGGAATCTCTCCAGTCCTCCGGGATCAAAATCGAAAGCATCAGAAAGTTCGTGAAGGCCGTTGCTTCCCGAATCGAGACGCGTAAAGACCCTGGTTTCGACGGCGGTGAAGAGGACCTCTGAAAACCAATACCCTGTGGCGAGATCTTCAAGATACTGGGGACCTCTGTCCTGAGGGTCCGGATTCAGGTGCGGGAGCCCGTGATCCCTCAATAATGAAAGATCCTTAGAGCTCTTGCCCGGAAGATTGCGTCCTGCGTCTTTCATCCTTTAACCTCCTGTCCTCGGGAAGCACCCTGCAAAGCACAAAAAAAAGCACGGACATAAAACAGTGGTCCATGCTGTTCGTTCTTTCAGGGCTACGGTACAGGCAGGTCTTCTGGCTTCCGGATCTTCCTACTCACCGGCCTTCCCGTCCCGATAGTTCGGGACAGTGACATCTTCGGCTTTCGTACCCGGTTACAGCGGCGGGCCCGCTCCCGATTCGGCCTTTGCAGCCCCACGGGATTCCCTATTACGCACAAAGCACCTGTAACGCTCCTATTGTATATCCATCAATCACCTTTTTGTCAACCTCTATTTTTCTAATTGTGAATATCACCATCAACAGAACGGGCCGTTATTTATTTTCGGAAATCGGTTGTATCACTCAAATGTCAGTGGTGTCGAGAATCAGGTGAAGCACCGCACGGTGCTGAGTAGCTACGGGCCTTGAAGATCCTGAATCGTCACCAAGACGGAAGACCCCTTCAAATAAATCGGATGAGTCTCTTATCAGGGGTCGGCTTCTAAACTTATCAATCGGGCCGTTCCGTGCTCGGCCTGTCTCCGGGGCCCGGCAGGGCCTTCTTCGCACTGCCCCTCGATTCGCCTTCGATGATTGAATCTATGTCCGGATAGGCGTAGATGGTGAGGGCCTTGTTGTCCGGCAGCCCGCCCGTATCGACTGAAGGCCCATACACGCTGTGGACCTGCCTTCCCAGGAGCCTCAGGAGCGTCGTCATCTCTGCCCGGTGATGGGCGGTATGCGCTATCCTCCTCACCATGATCCAGGCCCTTGACCTCTTCACATCGAAGAAAGAGGCCTCGTCTTCCCACCAGGCATCTTCCCTTTCCCTGAGCAAGAGCAGCCGCTTTCCCGAATCCTCTGCGTACCGTTTTATAAATTCGAGGCGAGTCTCCTTCGCCGGCAGGGGAGGGGCGCCGACATCTATGCCGAACATGTTGGAGAACCATTTGTTTTCACTGAGGCACTGATGGACCATATGCTCGAGGGGATTCCTGTCCCTCTTGAGGAGCGGATCGGGACGGACCGCGAGGTCCTCGTCCCTGAACATGCTCCAGACGTTCAGGGTCTTGAGCCGCTCGATGTCATAGGTATCGACGAGAAAATCATACCTCATGTTATTTCTCCTTCCTTATGCTTCATACTCCTGTGTCATACCGGAATAAGGGCGGGGCAGTCCTCGGCATACTCTATTTTTGTCCCTACGTCGCCATTATAAGACCGAGGAAGAGGCCTGTCAACGCAGCCACCTCCATCTAGATTGCTGGTGCCGGCCGAATCCTGAGGTATAATGAGGACAAGGGGGAGTGACTGTGCAGGAGAAGAGTAAGCCATCGGTAGTCGCGATAGCGGGTTTTCTTGTCGCCCTGATGGCGGGCCTCGCTGCCCTCTTAGCCGGCCCCTGCACGAGCTTTGGGCTCTGGAACTTCCGGACCGGCATCACGGTGCTCAAGTGGGCCGCTTACGGAGGGGCCGCGGGGGCTGTCTTGTCGCTCATCGGGCTCATGGCGTCTCTCCGCATCGTCATACTTCGGGGTTTCTTCTGGGCACTCATCGGGGTTGTCATCGGCTCTCTCCTCATGGGTATCATGCTGCACTGGAAAGAGGCGGCAGAGGTCCTGCCGAGGATTCACGACGTCACTACCGACACGAAAAACCCGCCGGAGTTCGTCCAGATCCTGAGGCTCCGGAAGAGCGACGAAAACTCCCCTGTTTATGAAGGCGGGGAAGTGGCGGCCCGGCAGCGGAAGGCATATCCCGAAATCGTGCCCCTCAATCTCCCCCTTCCTCCTGATCAGGCCTTCGAGAAGGCCCTCGCTACGGCAAGGAATCTCGGATGGCAGATCATTGATGCTGACGAGAATGCTGGGCGTATCGAGGCGGTCGCGACTACCCTAATATTCGGATTCAAGGACGACATCGTGATCAGGGTAAGGCCCCGGGATTCGGGCAGTTTGATCGATATCCGGTCTGAATCCCGCGTCGGCGTCAGCGACCTCGGCAAGAACGCGGAGCGGATAGGGAAGTTCCTCAAAGCGATGAGGAAATGATCGCTGCCTATTTTTCTTTCCCTCGAAGGTACCGCACGATATGTCTTACAAGATGCCAGAGAGCAAAGAGAAGGACAAGGGCCAAAAGTATCGCGAGCCAACCCATATGCATGACATCGCCGATGTGCCATTCCATGGAGCCCTTGGCGCAACCGGCCAGAAGCATTACATGAATAACCAATAACACGTAAGCCATCCGCACCCTCCTCAAGAGTTTCTTAATTCTCCTTTGTCCATTTATAGCCATCATTTCCAGACTGATCCTCTATTATCAATGATTTCGGCCTCCCTTGAAGACATCACCATAGGGTTTATCTGTCGGGTCATACTCAACCACAGTATATCACGATCAAAAGATCCGCTGCCCAGAAAGAACGTTTCCTTCTAAAATTTCCTGCGACTCTTCAAAGGAGTTACACAAAAGACGAGATTGGCCCGGCAAGCCATGAGATTTCAACGAAAAAGGAGATTATTTGCGCTTATTTTTCTGAAATCTCGCCCATATGGACCCGGAAGGTATAGATTCGCTATTGCTAATATGCGCAATATGTTATAGCATGAAATCAAGATAGTTAGAAATGTAATGTGAATCATTGCATGTGATGAAAACAGGAGAAAGGCGGTGTAAATCATGTACGGCAAGACAGACATAAGAGTGGTGTTGACGATAGCAGTGGCAGCCCTTTTTGTCTTGGCTTTTGCATACCAGGCATCCACGCTCTGGGCTTTCGAAGATGAGAGGGCCCCGATTACGGGTGGAGGCGGGACACTGTCCTACACCGGAGAGATTGTCGGAATTGATAACAGCTATTTATCGGTGCGGGCAGCCCCGAACGATGAACTCAACTTCAGGTGGGATAAGGACGTTCCGCGTACGATGTGCAATGCGGAGCCTGCCGACCTCCATATCGGAGATCATGTAACCGTATCCTATTTTGAGCTGGGTACAGGCGGCTACATGGCGAGCGATGTAATTTCGTTGCCTTCCGACATGGACCGCTGCTGAACAGATGTTGAAGCCTAAAAAAGGGAGCATAAGCTCCCTTTTTTTTGTGACCGCCCATCTAAATCCGTCCGGCCCGGAGTATAATAAACAATGAGTCAGGAGGATGAACTGAAGGCCTTCTGCCGGTTGAGAGGCGCAGCCCTTGCCGGGATCGCCGACCTGACGCCCGCATCTGCGGTGTATGCGTCCGGGTCTGCTCCCATGGCAAATCAGGAAGGGTATATCGTGATTGATGAGCTCTCACTTTATTGGACCGACCCTGCGGCTCATTGAACGCAAAAGGAAGGGTTGGTCTCTCAGAAGAATTCAGAATACGGGGAGGAGAAGATGACGAAATTCAGTTGCAATCTCTGCGGTGCCGTATGGCAGAAGGAAGGCAAGACAAACTGCTGGAGCGCCGATCCTGCCGAGGCTCCTGCCAAGCCGGCCCATTGCCCTTCGAGAACGCATATGGAGAAGATCAACGAAAGCTTCGATATCTATAAGGGCAATGGCGTGGATGCGAAGATCGCGCGCGTCGCCACCCGCGTCGAAGGCCTCTGCTACGAGCCCGTCCCCGGCAGCAATGCAGTCCATGCCCGCTGGACCCGCGTTGAGGACACGATCGCCTTTGCCAAACTGATGGGGTATCGGAAGATAGGGATCGCCACCTGCATCGGCCTGCTGGATGAGACGAACCGTCTCTCCCTTATCCTGAAGGCTCAGGGGTTCGAGCCGCTCTCTGTCTGCTGCAAAAGCGGCAGCAAAGACAAGCTCGATCTCGGCGTTGAAGAGAAGGACAAGGTGCGGCCCGGGACCTTCGAGCCGGCGTGCAATCCGATCGCCCAGGCGAGGCTCTTGAATGAAGAGGGGACAGACATGAACATCATCGTCGGCCTCTGTGTCGGCCACGACATGCTCTTCAGCAAACACTCTGCCGCTCCGGTCACGACTCTCGTCGTCAAAGACAGGGTGACAGGCCACAACCCGGCGAGCGTGCTCTACGGCCAGAACTTCTACTACCGCCGACTCCAGACCGAACAGGTTGAGACTACCCACAGAAAGAGACGCGCTTAGTTTGATACGTCTCTCAAATCGAGGTGACAACCATGTGCAGGAACATCAAGACGCTCTTCAACTTCGACCCGCCCGTGACGGATGATGAGGTGCGCGCAGCCTCACTGCAATTCGTGAAGAAAATCAGTGGTCTCAGCAGGCCATCGAAAATCAATGAAGCCGCGTTCCTTGCGGCTGTTGATGAGGTAGCAAAAGTATCGAGAGATCTTCTCGCCTCGCTCGAGACGAATGCGCCTCCGAGGAACCGCGAGGAAGAGGCTGCCAAGGCGCGGGCACGCGCTGCCCGGCGGCTCCGGATATAGCGGGACGTGCTTCAAACTCTGTGTCGCCCCGGAAGTATCGCGGTTCTGAATCGTTTGAGGAGCGCCGATAGCCGCTAAATGCAGAGAAGGTAGTTATACAACGACGGGTGTTTTATGGGGTCAAGTTCTTCCTTGAAATGAATTCCGACGAAATAGATATCCTTAATCTGTCTGACGAAACAGGTATTCCCTGATACCGAAACGGTTGCCATCGAACCTTCAAGGGAAACGAAATAGATATCGATCGAAAAGGAGACGCCCTCCTCTATCGGGTTATCGGCATACACCCCCATTCCCGACAGAGAAATATCGGCTATCATCGTCTGAACCGGTTGAACGTCTCTCTTTCCTTTCGGCTTGAGTGTGGCGGTACCCGTTAAGGCAACTCTCCGGTGCCTCCGTTTCTCATGGGCGAGTCCGGAGGCATTGTCATCTTCCCGCACAATTCCGTAGAAATTGGGCGACGGCGGAGTGCCCCTCTTCTCCCGTGAGACTTCTACTTCGCGGTGTTCAGGCTTTTCCCTGCGGTTGTGCGCCACGAGCGACTTTACCACTTCCCATCCGATCTTATTCATTTCAGCCAGCTTCGTGATTTCCTCGATAGCTGTCCTGTTATCGTATGGATCGGGACGGTAAGGTCTCGGAGAGATCAGGGCATCGTACACATCGCATATTACTATTATCTCGACCGCGAGGTCCGTAAGCCGTATACCGCGCGGCACCCCTGAGCCGTCCCTCCTCTCATGATGATCCCTCGCGATGATCGCCGCAAGGTTTCTTGGATCTTTCTGGAAGTAGCTGAGGAGAACATAGCCAGCGACAGAATGGTGATCCATCATGCGCCTCTCGGTCCTCGTGAGCGGGGTGACTTTCTTCAAGACATGCATCGGTACACAGATCTTGCCGATATCGTGAGTGGGCCCGGTTGAAGCTTCATACATCCACCCGAGGGAATCGGGCAGCAGATCCCTGGCGATCAAGGTTGAGAGAGCGAAGACCATGAGAACGTGACAATAGGTGTGGTAATCGTCCTTCTTGAAATAACCGAGTGAGTCTAAGACGGGCGTGACAAGGCGAACCTTCTCAAGCATGCCCATGACCGATTCGATCTTCTCTCGGCCGGAAAAAATAAAATCATACGGGGGCCTCTCCATCTGATGGAGCAAGTCCTTTTTTACGCTCCCGTATTTGAACAGCGGATGGGTTCGATAGGACGTCGCTTTGCTGGAAGATATCAAATCATCCAGGGTCTCCATGGAAAGGATGGCACCGGCAGGCAGCAACAGCCGCTTATCACCCGTGTGAACAGGGTACTGAAGCCTCAGGGTATCCATTGAGCGTCTCTCTTCTTACGCCGCATATCGCACTGCGTGTCACGTCGTCATATAGGCGGAAGATTCCTTCATGCCGAATCTCCAATCGGGCAGGCCTTTCAAGGAAGAGACATCATGACGACAAATGCGATTGTTCGGCCCCCCGACACTTGAAAAATAATAGCAACCTGAAATTGATTAGTCAAGGGACGAAAATGCAGAGAACGAGATCGCCCTCCTTCCTTTTCTTTTTGTACACGAGCAAGAACTGATATGATTTTGCTGCTTCTCTGTGAAAGGGTGAACCTGTTTCGGAAAGTCATGCCCCTGAAATCTGATATAATGGGGCTGCGGGCGACAATAATCACTTCTTTTCTTTAGCCTTGCGGGGAGAGCATCCCGCGCAGGAGAGGAGGAATACCATGAAAAGATCTGCTCTGATTCTCATCGCAGCCTTTCTTCTGACATTCCGGGCCGTGACAGTGCACGGAGCGACAGTAAGCCTCACGAACAATCACAATAACTTCGGTACGGGAGATCCTGTCGTGACTACTATCGAGGTGACCCATTCCGGTAGTCCGGTCGCGGTAGACGCCTATCTGGTTCTCGTGTTTCCTGACCAGACACTGGTATTTTTCGAATACACGAACGGCTTGGTACCCCATGCGGCCACCGCTGATCCCTCGACGTGGACGAGGCTCGCATCAAACGTTACCCTCACGAATGGGTTTGACACGGGTCCCGTTCCTATTTTCACCTATATGGTGACCGGGAACGAGCAGCCGGGAATTTATCAGTGGATATTTGCCGTCGCAACCGCCGGAACTCTGAACGCGCTCGACGAAAAGACCGTATCTTTCTTCGTTGGTCACCGTCCGGTCGGACCCCTGTTGGGGACCTGGAATGTTACAACGTCGATTCCGTCCTTAGGGGCATCAGGGACGGGGTCGTTTCAGATTTTTGACAGCTCTCCGGGCATATTGTCTTTTTCCGCGAACGGTTTTAGCGCGGGGTATACGTCATCCTTCAGCGCGACGGGGGTCCTGACCCCGCAGGGCGGAATCTCCTTTACTATGACCGGAGATATCTTCGGCACGCAGGCGCAGGGGAGCGGCTTTGTGGATCCGAACGGCAATATCAGCGGTACGATAGACGTGACGGTGGTCGGACCTTTTATTCAGGCGATAACCGGTATCGGTGGCACCCTGTCAGACGGTGTTGTCAATACTTCTGAGATTGTGCACTACACCGATGGAACAAGCGGCGTGGAATATCTGACGGCGGTACACCAATAGGAGGAGACGCAGAGTTAATGAGAACTGTACGCGCCCGGCCTTCCGACAGCCCCTGCCGTTACATTCCGGGCAGGTCGCTCAGCCGCTCCTTCTTTCTGTAGACGGTCCCCTGAAAGAGGGAAATGACATCGCCTTTCTCGTCCTGCACCTTGATGAGGTACGTCGCGAGCTTCGGATTTATCGAGACTTCCTCGGCTTCCGCGAATATTACGCCGCTTCTCACCGCCTTGAAAAAAGACACGCTCGCGTTGATAGCGACCGCGAGCGTTCCATGAGAGTTTGAAGCGACGGCAAAGACGGTGTCCGCGAGGGCAAACGTAGCACCGCCATGTAGGATCCCCGCGCTATTGAGATGGTGAGAGGCGATCTCCATCTTTGCGCGCGCCCTCCCTTCCGAGTACTCGACTACCTCTATACCGAGATGTCGCGCAAGCAGATCATTCGCGATAAACTTTTCTATATCCTTCATCCTCTGTGGCCTCCCCGGCATGCTGCTCGCGGATTCGAAACGATCCGCTCCCGACAGAAGTTTAAATCATTCGGGCCTGAGATGTGAAGATGACGGTCCACCGCCCGCCGCGGCCAAACCCGAGATCCCCGATTGTACGGCACGTTGTCATATCCTCCATAGGACATTGGAAGTCTCGAAGAAAATAGCCTCCGCGACTTTCAATCCTTTATAATCTCCTAAGAAGACTCCTGCTTTGCCTTAGATTGATTCAGAGAAAAATTCGAGGTGAACGATGGTCATCAGGAATGAGGACGTCAGGGAATTGGTCGCGGAGATTCCGGAAGGACACAACCATATGCGCGTTACGATAGTCCTTCAGGACGGAACGGAATTTATCCTCCAGGAGGCTACGACGGCGAATTTGGTGAGGGCCTATGTCACGGTCAAGACGCATCCGTTGAAGAACCGGGTAAGGCTCCGGAATTCCCGCCTGCCCGAGAGAAAAGAGGGATACGCCGAATGGCAACTCCTCGAGTCGGATTCATGAACAGCCGCTCTGTCATCATCCTGCTCGGGCCGACCTGCGTCGGGAAGACAGGCGCATCGATCCTCCTCGCCCGGTCCCTCGATACCGAGATAATCAGCGCCGACTCGATGCAGGTCTACCGCCACATGGACATCGGCACGGCCAAGCCTGACCGCCGGGAAAGGGCGCTCGTCCGGCACCACATGATAGATATCGTCGAGCCTTCGGAATCTTTCAGCGCGGGCAGGTATGTCGAGGCGGTCAAGGGGATCATAGACAGCCTTCATGTCAAAAAAAGGATTCCCGTCGTAGTCGGCGGCACCGGTCTCTACATAAAGGCGATGACCCGGGGTATCTTCGGGGGGCCCTCTGCGGACTGGAATCTCCGGGAGGAGCTCCTTTCCCGGGAAGAAAAGAAGAGAGGCTCCCTCTACGCTCATCTTAAGGAAATCGACCCAGCCGCGGCATCGAAAATCATGCCCTCGGATATGAGGAGAATCATCAGGGCCCTGGAGGTCTGTCTCACGGCGCGGGCGAAGATCTCGGAGATCCGGGAAAAAGGCACGATGCCGCTTCCCTATGACTTCATCAAGGTAGGGTTAACGCGGGAAAGGGGAGAGCTCTATGGCCTGATTGAAGAGAGGGTGGATGCGATGCTCGGCCGGGGGCTCGTCGGGGAGGTGAGAAACCTCCTCGCGATGAACCCAGGAAAGACCGCTTTGCAGGCGATAGGGTACAAGGAGATAGGCGCGTATCTCCGCGGTGAATATTCCCTCGATGAAACTGTCGGCCTCATCAAGAAGAGGACGAGGAATTACGCAAAGCGCCAGGTTACCTGGTTCAGGACTGAAGAGGGCATCAGGTGGATCGACGTGACCGGGCTTTCGACCTCGGAAGAGATCTTCCGGGCTATTGCAATATTGCTGAAAATACTTTAACGTAAAGAGAAAAGCGGTATGCCCGACGATGCACCCGGGGTGCCGGGAAGGAGATGACTATGCCGAATAACCTGCAGGACAATTACCTGAATCAGCTCAGGAAGGATAAGACTCCTGTGGTCGTCTATCTCACGAACGGGGTAAGGCTGAAGGGTGTCATCAGGGGATTCGACAGTTTCGTCATCGTGCTGAAAGAGACGACGCAGCAATTAATCTATAAACATGCCATTTCTACGATCGTGCCGGAGAAAGACGTTGACCTGCGGTTTGAAGAGGCCGGTGGCTGACCCTTCCCCATGGCCCGGGAAAACCCCCTTCCGACCGTCGACATCATCATAGAGTTGGATGGCGGCGTTCTTCTGATACGAAGGAAAAATCCTCCCCTCGGCTGGGCGCTCCCCGGCGGTTTTGTCGATTGTGGCGAAAGCCTCGAGGCAGCTGCCCTGCGGGAAGCGAAGGAAGAGACGGGTCTGGATATAGAACTCCTCCGTCAGTTCCATACCTACTCCGACCCGGAGAGGGACAGGAGGCACCATACGATTACTACGGTATACATCGCGAAGGCCGGTGGGAAGCCCCGGGCCGGTGATGACGCGGTCGAGGCGAGGGTCTTCAGGCGGGACAGCCTGCCTGATCCGATAGTCTTTGACCACAGGAAGATACTCGAAGATTATTACCTGAGGAGGTATTAGATGCTCAAGGCGATGCGTAAACACGCAAAATTTTTCTACGTACTCTTCTTTATCGTGATCCTTTCCTTCATCTTCTGGGGCGTCGGAACAGTCGATAAATCTACGAGCGTTCCCGTAGCCTCCGTGGAAAAAGAGAAGATCAGTCTCGAGGATTACTGGAAGGCCTACGACCAGACGAGGCAGATGTACCGTGAACTCCTCAAGGAGAAGTTCACCGAGGAGACGGAAAAACAGATGAACCTGAAACAGAGGGTCCTCGATTCCCTCATCGACGAGAAGGTGCTTCTCCTCGCCGCAAAAAAGGAAGGCATCAAGGTGAGAGATGCGGAGTTGCAGGACGCCATCATGAACGACCCGCTCTTCATGCGGGACGGCAGATTCAACAGAGACATCTATGAAAGGACGCTCCAGCTGAACAGGATGACCCCCGAAATCTACGAGCCGATGAAGCGGAGGGAATTGCTCCTCACGAAGATGCGGCGTCTCATCGGAGAATCCGTGGACGTGACTGACCTAGACACGAAACAGGCGCCCCCGGCCGCCCAGCAGTCGCTTGTCTTTGAAATGAGGGAAAATGCGGTGCGGTCTTACATCGACGGCATGAAGAAGCAGATGAAGATCACGGTGAATCAGCAGCTCATCAGTTAAGGTCTGCCGCCTTCAGCGATGAAGGAGGTCCGAGGAAAGGCGTCTCACCCTAAGGCCTCCCGTACCCTCATAACGAGAGCCGGGACCTCTCCGTTCCCCACGGTTCTCGGGTCGATGATGAGCGAGCCCTCTTTGATCCTCGCGATGACGGGAGGCTCGCCGTTTCGCAGCCTCTCTTCCATTTCATGAACCGGGATATGTTCGGACCTGAGCGAGACCACGTAGGTCTTGAACCCCTTTTCCGGTAAAGAGCCCCCGCCTGCCTGGGATGAATCTTCAAGGATATCTATGACCGCGCCTCTGATCGTCCGCCTGAGGAGTGCGGCGATCTTCTTCGCCCTCCCCTTTATCTCCTCGGGGTCTTCGAGGATCATCTTCAGCGTCGGTATGTACTCTCGCGCGCGCTCCTCATCGGTATACTCCATGAGGGTAGCCTCAAGTGCGGCAAGGGTGAGTTTATCGATCCTCACCGCTCTCGTGAGGGGATTCCTCTGTATCCGTTCGATGAGCTCCCGCCTGCCGACGATCACCCCGGACTGAGGCCCGCCGAGGAGTTTGTCTCCGCTGAAGGTGACGAGATCCGCCCCGCTCTTCACGATCTCCTGGACCGTTGGTTCCGAATGTATCCCGTGGGGTCTGAGGTCTATGAGACAACCGCTGCCAAGGTCATACATGACGGGCAGTCCGCGGCCGCGGCCGAAGGCGACGAGCCTCTCTATCGGTACGTCCTCCGTAAATCCGATGATCCGGTAATTCGACTGATGGACCTTGAGGACGAGGGCCGTAGCGTCCGTCACCGTCTTCTCGTAGTCGTGGAGATGGGTCTTATTCGTCGTTCCGACTTCTCTCAGCATCGCCCCGCTCGATGCCATCACATCGGGGATCCTGAAAGAACCTCCTATCTCGACTAATTCGCCGCGGGAGACGATCACCTCTCTCCCCCTGGCAAGGGTGCTCAGACAGAGGAGGACCGCTGCGGCGTTGTTGTTCACGGCAAAGCCGTCTTCGGCGCCGGTAATCTCCCTCAGGAGTCTCCTGATGTGGGCGTATCGCTTGCCCCTCCTCCCGGCCGCGAGATCGTATTCGAGGTTCGAATAGCCGACAGCCACGTTCTTTACATGTTCCATGACCCGATCGGAGAGAACGGACCGGCCGAGGTTCGTATGGATGACTATTCCCGTCGCATTGATGACGGATCTGAGGCTGTACGCGGTCAGGCTTTTCACCTTCGTCTCGATGTCCGGCACCATGCCTTGAAGGGAAGTCTCCGCGGTCAGGCCTTCGAGGATCTCCCTCCTCCTCAGGTCGAGCACCTCCCTGATCGCCTGAAGTACATACCTTCGCGGATGGGTTTCCAGCCACTCCGCCCCGGACGGGCTCCTGAGGACCTCGTCAACAGAGGGGAGATTTGCCAAGAGCTCCTGCCTACCGGTCATGCCTCTTCGCTCCTACGCCGGGGTTCCCTCATTGAGGATATATTTCACGCTCGCCTTGAGGTCGCTGCGAAGGGAATTATAAACGGAGCAGTATTTCTCCTGAGAGAGGGCGATCGCCCTTTCGACATTCTTCGGCTTGATATTTTCCCCCGATATATGGAGGATCATCTCGACCGCCTTGAAGTACTGGGGCGGCGTCGGGTTTCTCTCGCCCATGATCTCGATCTTGAAATTGGTGATCGTCGCCTTCATCTTCTGGAGGAACATCACCATGTCGATGCCCATGCACCCTGCGAGACTGAGGAGGAGGCTCTCTGTCGGAGCGCACCCCCACTGGATCTCGGCATCGAAATCGATCTCGTACCCCCTCTGCGTCCTGCCCTGAAAGATGAGCTCCCTTTCCCACGTCAGGGTCCCCTTCGTTATCGGCGCCACCTTCTCCTTATACCCTGTCAATGATTCCTTCAGCTCGTCCTTTTCCTTTTCCAAATCCTCGCCTCCCGAAAAAGCATTCTCGTTGTGAAAATCTTATACCAACTCCATCGAAAGTGCAAACCCTCCTCGCCTTGCACCGTTTTCCTCCGTGCGGGTTTCACCGATCGCTTCAATTTTATCTCTCCCCGTGTCTCCCGGTCAATGAGACCTTGATAGACTCTTCGGTTTCGCATACAATACCTCATGCGTTACGTGATACTCGGCACCGCAGGACACATCGATCATGGAAAGAGCTCCCTCGTGAAGGCGCTCACCGGCATCGACCCTGACCGCCTGAAAGAGGAAAAGGAGCGGGGGATCACGATCGACCTCGGATTTGCCGACCTCACCTACCCCGACGGCCTTACCGTCGGGATCGTTGACGTGCCCGGACACGAGAGACTGGTGAGGAACATGCTTGCCGGCGCAGGAGGAATCGACCTCGTGCTCCTCGTCATCGCCGCCGACGAAGGGATCATGCCCCAGAGCCGTGAACACCTCGCCATCTGCAACCTCCTGAAAATCAAATCGGGTCTCATCGCGATCACGAAGGCGGACCTAGTGGAAAAGGACTGGCTCGACCTCGTTGCCGACGAGGTGAGGGATTTTGTGAAGGGCACATTCCTTGACGGAGCGGAGGTCATCCCGGTATCATCGAGAACCGGTATTAACCTCGACCTCCTCAGGGAGAGGATCCATCATGCCGCCCTCACCGTAGAGCCGAAACCGGTGAAAGAGATCTCCCGGCTTCCGATAGACAGGGTCTTCACGATGAAGGGTTTCGGTACGGTCGTGACAGGGACCCTCTTTTCGGGGACCCTTTCCGTTGACGAACCGGTTGAGATACTCCCCTCGGGCCTGACGAGCAAGGTGAGGGGTCTTCATAGCCACGGGAAAGCGATGACGAGCGTTTACGCGGGCCAGCGTGTGGCGATAAACCTCCAGGGCGTAGACAAGGACGCCTTAAAGCGCGGAGACGTTGTCGTCACCCCGAAAAAAGTCAGCCCGACGAGGCTTATCGACGCGCGCATCGAGCTCCTACCGGATTCCCCGGCGGTGAAGAGCAAGGGTCTTGTCCACCTCCATATGGCGACGTCCGAAACGATCGCGCGGGTGGTCCTCTACGACCAGGAGGAGCTGAAACCGGGGGACTCCTCTTACTGCCAGCTCCGCCTCGACGAGCCGGTCGTCACTTTTTCGGGCGACAGGTTTGTTGTCCGGCGTTTTTCCCCGGTCATTACCATAGGAGGCGGAACGGTACTCGATCCTTCCCCGGCAAGGAGAAGAAGGAAGGAAGGGACGGAGGACCTTGAAGTCATCGAGCGCGGGTCCCTCGCCGATAAGATAGCGATGAAGGTAAAGAAGTCGGGGCTCAAGGGTGCCGATGCCGCGACGATCATCGGCTGGATAAAGGCGGAGATACCCGCCATCGAGGGTGCGATAAGCCTCCTGAAAAAGGAGTCGGTACTCGTGAAGCTCGACAGCAAGCTCTTCCATCGCATCATCTATAATGCCCTCTCGGAGAAGATCACCGGCGCACTCTCGGAGTTCCATAAGGCAAATCCCCTCAGTCCCGGGATGCCGAAGGAGGAGCTGCGGGCCCAGGCGAGGGTGAACCAGGATATCTGGAGCAGTCTGCTCGCCTCTCTCGAGACAATAGCCCTCGATAAGGATGTCGTGCGTCTCAGGAACTTCAGGGTTGCATCTTCCGATGCCGATGTCTCATCTCAGAAAGTTCTCAGGATTCTCGAAAAGGACCGTTTCCAGCCATCGGACAAGGAGGAACTGGCAGCGGCCCTTTCCCTTTCCCCGAAGGTGGTTGCCGACGTCCTGAAATTGCTGAGCACGGAAGGAAAACTCGTAAGGATCCATGACTCACTCTATCTCCCGGCGACGCTCTATGCAGAGATGCTCTCGCTGCTCAAGGCATTCTTTTCGAAACAGCCGACGATGACGATCGCGGAATTCAGAGACATCCTCGGCACCACGCGAAAGTACGCCCTGCCTTTCCTTGAATACCTGGACTCTCACAAGATTACTCTCCGGGTGGGGGACGTGAGAAAGCTTCTCCTGAAGTAGGGTGAGATGGTGGGCAGTCGCAGAATCGAACTGCGGACACGAGGCTTTTCAGGCCTCTGCTCTACCGACTGAGCTAACTGCCCGTGCAGATAACTATAATATCTGAGACCCTTCATTGTCAATTCACGCGGGGAGCGGAGCTTGAAATTACCTGGAGTTTGTTTTATCATTCCTTCGTTCCTCATGTTCCTTTTTCCCGTTTCCGACGTTCCTTCTCGCCTTCACGCCGCGCGGAGGGACGGGGTTTGAAGTTCGAGGTGATATGAAAAGGAAGATAGAGCTCTCTGCGCCGGCTGCGCTTTCGGGTCTGCTGCTCATATTCAGTTTTCCCACTTTCGACCTCTACCCCCTCGCCTGGATAGCGCTCGTACCGCTCCTCGTCTCCCTCTGGAATAAGAAACCGTTCGAGGCCTTTGCCTGCGGGGTCGTCACCGGCATCATCTCCTTCTTCGGAACCCTCTATTGGATTTATCACTCCATTACCTATTATGGCTCCGTCCCCCTCCCCGCAAGCCTCAGCATCGTCTTTCTCCTGAGCCTTTACCTCAGCCTATACCCCGGCCTTTTCGCCCTTCTCTTCTCCGTGAAGGTGCGGTCCACAAAGCTCCCGGCCCTCGTGCTTGCACCGGTCTTCTGGGTCTGTCTTGAGTTCATCCGGTCTTATGCCTTTACCGGTTTCCCCTGGTCGAGTATCGGATACTCACAGTATACGTTCCTCTACGGGATCCAGTTTGCGGATATCACGGGGATATACGGGGTTTCTTTCCTCGTCGTTGCGGTGAACGGGGCGATCGCAGACATCTTCCTGTCGCGGAAGCGGATGCAGGAAATGCCCCTCTTCCCTGCGAGACAGGCCCTCGTCAGTTCGGTCATCATATTTGTTGTCATCCTCTCGGTGTTTTCCTATGGTTCCTGGAGAATGCATGAACATCATCCGGGCAGCCTGATTCGGGTCGGTATCGTCCAGGGAAATATCGACCAGAGCATGAAATGGGATCCCGCGTATCAGAACGAGGTAATCGACATCTATAAGAAGCTCTCGAGAGAGGCCGCCGCCTCTTCGCCATCCTTACTCATCTGGCCTGAAACAGCACTTCCCTTCTTCTTTGGCGAAGAGCCCCGTTCTCATGACCTCGTTGTCTTCCAGCGTCAATTGGACACGTACCTCCTCTTCGGAAGCGTCATGGTGAAGGCCCCCCCGTCGGAAAAAGGCCCGCCCCTCTTGACGAACAGTGCCATACTCCTCGACAAGAATGGAACTGTATCGTATATTTATGATAAAATACATTTGGTCCCCTTTGGAGAGTATGTACCTCTGAGGGGCGTTCTTTTTTTCCTGAACAAGCTCGTTGCCGGGATCGGAGATTATGTCCCGGGGGACAGTCTCATAAAGGCTCATACGGTCTTCGGCTCCTTCGGCACGTTTATCTGTTATGAGATAATATTTCCGGGACTCATCAGGAAGTTCTACGCGCGGTCCGGTGATTTTATCGTCACGATCACGAACGACGCCTGGTTCGGAAGGACGGCAGGCCCGTATCAGCACTTCAGCATGGCTGTGTTCAGGGCGATCGAGAACCGAAAGCCGGTTGTGAGGGCTGCGAACACGGGGGTCTCGGGTTTTATCGACAGCAAGGGCAGGATATTGAAGACCTCAGCCGTCTTCACGCGGCAAATTGAAACGATGGATATACGGACAGACGGCACGAGGAGTTTTTATTCGCGGTATGGGGATATCTTTTCCTATCTCTGTATCGTGTCGGCACTAATTTTCTTAATTCTGCTCTAAAGGGAGGGCTTATGTTGCGCATCGATGAGTTGAAACAGGATATTGTAGGGCTCAGGACGAAGACGGAAGCACTCCGAGGTTATCTTTGATGTAGCCGGCCTTAAGAATGAAATTGAAGGTCTTCAGGGAGAACTCGCCTCCGAGTCCTCCTGGACCTCTCCGCAGAAGCTCCACGATCTCCAGAAGAAAAAATCGAAGATCGAGGATATCGTCTTACCCTTCGAAGTCCTCGACAACAAACTTTCTTACATAGAGGCATCCCTCGATATTCTCCTCGAGGAGGAGGGTGAGGTATTCCTTCAGGAGATCGAGCGCGACATAAAGGCGATCTCTCTATCCATAGAGGAGATAGAAATGAGACATCTCCTCTCGGAGGAGTTGGACAGGAACAACGCCATCATCGCCATTCACCCCGGCGCCGGCGGGACAGAGAGTCAGGACTGGGCGCAGATGCTCATGAGGATGTATCTCCGCTGGGCGGAACGGCACGGGTTTGAAACACAGGTAGTCGATACGCAGCCGGGAGAAGAGGCGGGGATAAAGAGCGCAACGATTACGGTGTCGGGCCCTTATGCCTACGGGTATTTGAAGGCCGAGGCCGGGGTTCACCGGCTCGTGAGGATATCCCCTTTTGATGCCAACAAGAGGAGGCACACTTCTTTCTCCGCCATTTTCGTTTATCCCGAGATTGAAGAGGACGTAGACGTCGAAGTTCAGGATGACGATATAAGGATCGATACTTATAGAGCGTCGGGAGCCGGCGGACAGCATGTGAACAAGACTTCATCGGCGATCAGGATAACCCATATCCCGACGGGAATCGTCGTTACGTGTCAGAATGAGAGGTCACAACACAAGAATAAGGCCATGGCCTTCAAAATACTCAAGGCTAAATTGTATGATCTCCGTGTTAGGGACCAGGAAAAAAAGATAGAGGGGATCGTCGGGGATAAGAGGGATATCGCCTGGGGGAGTCAGATACGTTCCTACACGCTGCAGCCGTATCGCCTTGTGAAAGATCACAGGACCGGCGTAGAGGTGGGTAATGTAGATGCTGTTCTTGACGGGGATATCGACATTTTCATAGATGCCTATCTGAGAGAAAAGAGCAAGGTCGCATAGGCCTCTTTCTTCTATATTATATTCTTTTATATAGGTGTAGTAGAAAGGACTGTTGGCAAGTTAGCATGGCGGGGGCAACGGTATGGACAGACCCTTTTACGGCCTTTTTCCCTGTTGGTATTTTGTAAGATTCTGTTAGGGGTGTTGAGAAATTTTCCGCGCCTCATCATGGCCGGGAAATCCCTGACATTCCGCTGTCGCTCACTAACAATTTTCTTGCCATGGCTGTGTGAATAAGGTATAGTATAAGGCCCGCGAAAAGGAAGTTATTAACACGTGTTAGTAATTTGTTAGTAAGAATCCAAGACTATTAGAGAAATCACCGTAACGGCTGGCATATGCCTTTAGAAGAAATCTGGAACAACTGCCTTTCCTTCATCGAAAAGAAGATCGGTGCAAACGTCTTTGAGCTCTGGTTCAAGCCGATGAAACTCGCTCAACTCAAGGAACAGACCGCGGTGCTCGAGATCCCGAACAGATTTTTCAAGGAGTGGATAGAGGATTACTACCCGTTACTTGTCAGCGAAGCGCTCGAGAGTGTGGCAGGCCATCCGGTGACGGTGAAGTTCAGGATAGCCGAAAAGGTCGATGCCGAAATCAAGAAGATGGACGCCCGACTCGAAGGCCGGAAGCAGAGGCTCGCGAGTAAGGGCATCTATCTCAACCCGAAGTACACCTTCGAAAATTTTATTACCGGTGCCAGCAACCAGTTTGCCCACGCAGCTGCGATGGCTATCGCCGAATCGCCCGGCACTTCCTATAATCCCCTTTTCGTTTATGGGGGGGTCGGCCTCGGCAAAACCCACCTCATTACGGCCATCGGTAACAGAATTGCGGACAGGAGGCGAGATTTTAACATTCTCTATGTCTCTTCGGAACAGTTCACGAACGAGGTCGTCGCCGCGGTGAGACACGGGAAGGCCGATGAACTCAAGGGAAAATACCGAAACCTCGACCTCCTGCTCATCGATGACATTCAGTTTATCGAGAACAAGAACGCGACGCAGGAGGAACTGTTCCACACGATTAACGCTCTCTATGAGAAGCAAAGGCAGATAGTGCTGTCAAGCGACAGGCCCCCGAAGGAGATAAAGGCGATAACCGACAGATTGCGCTCGCGGTTCGGTATGGGCCTCATCGCCGACATACAGCCGCCGGAAGTTGAACTGAGGATGGCGATTATCCAGAAGAAGGCCGAGACGGAGCGGATACAACTCGCGGAGAACGTGATAACTTTTCTCGCCGGAAAGATAAAGTCCAACATCAGGGAACTGGAAGGCTGCCTGATCCGGCTCGGTGCCCATGCCTCGCTGACGGGTTCTCCCATCGATGTTGCTATGGCACGGACGGTGCTCAGGGACATCATAATCGAAGACGAGCGGCCGGTCACCGTGGAACAGATACAGAAGGTCGTCGCCGAATGCTTCGGGATCAAGTGCCAGGAAATGAAGTCGAAGAAGAGGACGAAGGAGATAGCGATACCGCGGCAGGTGGCGATGTATATCAGCAAACAGTGTACCGACGCTTCGCTCAGCGACATCGGAAAGAACTTCGGCGGTAAGGACCACGCAACCGTCATCTATTCGTGCAAGCAGATAGAGGAGCGAAGGGGACAGGACGAAGACTTCAACCGCTTGATTGAAAGCCTAATCAACAAGATAAAGTCATAAGGAGGCTCTTACATGAAACTGAGTATTTCGAGGGATGAACTCCAGGATAAACTGTCCGATATCCAGAACATTGTGGAGAAGAGAAATACGATGCCTATTCTCGGACATTTTCTTCTCGACGCCGGGAAAAAGGGCACCTCTATCGTGGCCACGGACCTTCAGGTGGCGATACGAGAGCCGCTCAGCGCAACGGTCCATGCCGAGGGTAAGATCTGCATGCCGGCCAGAAAGCTCTTCGAGATCGTGAAAGAGGCCGACGGGGACGTTACCATAGAGTCTGAGGATGAACAGTGGGCCAAGATCCTCTACGGAAAATCGAGGTTCAGACTCGCCTGCCTTGCCTCAGGAGAATTTCCGGCGTGGCCGGGCATGGAGAGCACGGAGGAGATACGATTCGATACGGCATCCCTTGACGAGATGATTGAAAAGACCCTCTATTCTGCCGGCGAGACCGATACACGGTACACGCTCAACGGTCTCCTGTTTCACATAAAGGCGGGGGAAAAGGCCGTGACGGTCGTGGGTACCGACGGCCATAGGCTCGCCCTGATAACAAAGGATCTCGACAAAGCGGTAAAAGAAGAGAAGAAGGTAATCCTGCCGAGAAAGGCAGCCGCTGAGGTGAGGAAATTTTTCGGAGATGCAGAGAGCGTTTCCGCGGTCTTCGGAAAGAACCATATCCTTTTCAGCGTGGGAGAAGTCCGTTTTCTCGCGAGACTCATCGAGGGCAGCTATCCGGACTACGAAAAAGTGGTACCCCGTTCGAATGAAAAGATAATAAACGTGGACAGGGAACTCTTCCTGAAGGCGCTGAGGAGGGTTTCGGTAATATCAAAGGAGCGGAGCAGCGCGATCAGAATGGATCTTGCCGACGGCTCTCTCACCGTATCGTCTTCGAATCCAGACCTGGGCGAGGCAAAGGACGAGGTCGAAATCTCCTATAACGGTGACCCACTTTCCCTCGGCTTCAACGCCCGGTATCTCATGGACAGTCTGAACGTGATGGCGACGGCGGGCGTTGTTTTTGCGATTCAGGACCCTCTCAGCCCGACGCTCCTGAAGGAAGACGGTAATGATGCATACCGCTGCGTCATCATGCCTATGAGAATATAAGGCCCTTCGGTAAGAATAGAGAAGAGGAGACATGGAAGATAAAGAGAGAGACGAGACGTACGGCGCAGAAGATATAAAGATACTGAAGGGTCTCAGTGCCGTGAGGAAACGGCCGGCCATGTATATCGGCTCGACGGGACCGGAAGGCCTGCAGCACCTCGTATACGAGGCGGTGGACAACAGCGTCGACGAGGCCCTCGCCGGGTTTGCGAAGAACATCGATGTGGTGCTCCATCACGACGGCAGTTGCACGGTCATAGACGACGGCAGGGGCATCCCGACCGCCCCGCACCCCGGAGACCCTGAAGGGAGATCGGCCGCGGAGGTCGTCCTCACGGAGCTCCACGCGGGCGGCAAATTCGAATCGAAGGCATACAAGATATCGGGCGGACTGCACGGGGTTGGCATCTCGGTCGTCAATGCCCTTTCGGAGTGGCTCGAAGTCGAGATAAAACAGAACGGTCAGGTCTTTCAGCAGAGGTTCGAGCGGGGAGCCCCGACAATGCCGCTGACCGTTGTCGGAAAGACGAAAGGGCGAGGCACGAAGGTCACCTTTAAGCCTGACCCTGAAATATTCGAAGAGACGACGGACTTCAGTTACGACGTGCTTTCCCAGAGGCTGAGGGAACTCGCCTTTCTCAACAGCGGACTGAAGATCACGGTCCTTGACGAAAGGGCTGATAAGAAGCAGGAGTTTCTCTATAGGGGCGGCATCGTCTCCTTTGTCGAACATCTCAACAAGAACAAGACCCCGCTCCATCCCAAGCCGATATACATTTCAGGCGAGAAGGACGGCATCCTCGCGGAGGTCGCCCTCCAGTATAACGACAGCTATGCGGAGACGATATTCACCTTTGCCAACAATATCAACACGAAAGAGGGCGGCACTCATCTCATCGGGTTCAAGTCCGCGCTCACGAGGACGGCAAACAATTACGCCTCCTCTGCCGGGATAATCAAGAACGGTAAAGACAGCCTTTCCGGCGATGATATCAGGGAGGGGCTGACCGCTGTCATCAGCGTGAAACTGTCTAACCCCCAGTTTGAGGGCCAGACAAAGATGAAGCTCGGCAACAGTGAGGTGAAGGGCATTGTTGAGTCTATCGTCAATGACACCCTCTCGACCTATTTTGAGGAAAATCCCTCGACGGTGAAGAAGATAATCGAAAAGGCGATACAGGCTGCCCGCGCAAGAGAGGCCGCCCGGAAGGCGAGAGAGCTTACGAGGAGAAAAGGCGCCCTTGAGGACACCGGCCTGCCGGGGAAGCTCGCGGACTGCTCTGAAAAGGACCCTGCGTTGAGTGAATTGTTCATCGTCGAGGGAGACTCTGCCGGTGGTTCGGCCAAGCAGGGCCGAGAGAGGAGGAGCCAGGCGATACTTCCCCTGAGGGGGAAGATCCTCAACGTTGAGAAGGCGAGGTTCGACAAGATGCTCGGCTCGGAAGAGATACGGATCCTCATCACCGCCCTCGGCACGGGGATCGGTGCCGACGACTTCGATATCGCGAAGATCAGATACCATAAGGTCATCCTCATGACCGACGCAGATGTGGACGGAGCGCACATCAGGACGCTCCTGCTCACCTTCTTCTACCGGCAGATGCCGCAGGTGATCGAAAACGGCTATCTCTACATAGCCCAGCCCCCGCTCTTCAAGGTGAAGAAGGGAAGGACCGAGAAATACATCCAGAACGAAGCGGAGATGCAGAACATGCTCCTCGAGCTCGCTGCCGAGGATTTAACGATACCGGTGAAGGGACAGGACCTGAAGGGCAAGGCGCTCATCCCCTTTCTGAAGCGTCTCACGAGTTACGAGAAGCTGATAGAGTGGTTCGAGAGGAGACGTAGGGATACCGGCGTACTCAGGCTCCTGCTCGATGAAGGGCTCAACAAGGCGATCCTGAAAGAGAGGAAGGGACTTGCAGGGCTGCTCGAAAAAATCCGGGTGAAGTTTCCCGATCTTCATTTAGGTGAATTCACCGAGGACGAGGAGCATGAGGGCTTCCGCGTCGAGTTGAAAAGGGGGAATTATAAGCTCCTGCTCGACACGAACCTCCTCTTATCACCCGAGTTCAGGGAACTCGAAACGCTCCACGGGTATATCAGGGAGATGGGGAAGACTCCCTACCGGATAGTCACGAAAGAGGGACCGAAGGAGATGGCTTCGACAGCAGAACTCCACGGTTACGTTTTTGAGGTCGCCCGCAAGGGGCTTTCCATTCAGAGGTATAAGGGGCTCGGGGAGATGAACCCCCAGCAGTTGTGGGAGACGACAATGGATCACGACAAGAGGACCCTTCTCCAGGTGAGTATCGAAGACAGCGTCCAGGCCGACGAGATGTTCACCATCCTCATGGGCGACCAGGTCGAACCGCGGAAAGATTTCATCGTCAAACATGCCCTCGAGGCGAGGAATATAGATATTTAGAATAGATATTATAGAGAGAGAAGCGAGGGAATTCGATGGCAAAGGCACTGATAAACATAGAAGAAGAGATGAAGGTGAGCTACCTCGATTACGCGATGAGCGTAATCATCGGAAGGGCGCTTCCCGAGGTCCGTGACGGGCTCAAGCCTGTCCAGAGAAGGATCCTCTACGCCATGTTCCGCGAGGGACTTCTCCCCAACAGGAAGTATTCAAAGAGCGCCGGTGTCGTGGGCGAGGTCTTGAAGAAGTACCATCCGCACGGTGATTCCGCGGTCTATGACGCGATGGTAAGGCTTGCGCAGGACTTCAATATGCGCCACATGCTCGTGGACGGGCAGGGGAACTTCGGATCCATAGACGGCGATCCTGCTGCTGCCTACCGGTATACCGAGGCGCGGCTCGCAAAAATCGCTGAAGAGCTGCTTGCCGACATAGACAAAGAGACCGTCGACTTTATCCCCAACTTCGATGAGACGACGGAAGAGCCGAAGGTGCTTCCATCGAGGATACCTAATCTCATCATCAACGGTGCTGCCGGCATCGCAGTCGGCATGGCAACGAATATCCCGCCGCACAACCTCGGTGAGGTCGTCGACGGCCTCGTGATGCTGCTCGGAAATCCGGATACGACCGCTGAGGAACTTATGACCGCGATAAAGGGTCCCGATTTTCCGACGGGGGGCATCATACACGGTACCGCTGGAATAAGAGATGCCTACGCGAACGGCAGAGGGCTCATCAAGGTGAGGGCAAAGGCGAGGATCGAGCGTGAACACAGGGGCGGAGAAAACATCATCATCTCGGAACTCCCCTATCAGGTGAACAAGGCGCGGCTCATCGAAAAGATCGCGGAGCTTGTGAGGGAAAAGAAGATAGAGGGCATATCCGACATACGCGATGAGTCGGACAGGGACGGCATCAGGGTAGTCCTCGAACTGAAACGAGGCGAGATGGCAGAGGTTATTCTCAACAACCTCTACAAACATACCCAGATGGAGACGACCTTCGGCATCATCATGCTCTCCCTCGTGAACGGGCAGCCCAACGTCCTCAGCCTGAAGAAGATGCTCAGTTACTTCCTCCAGCACAGGCGCGACGTGGTCCTCAAGAGGACTCGGTTTGAACTGAGGAAGGCAGAGGAAAGAGCCCATATCCTCGAAGGCCTGAAGATAGCCCTTGACCATCTCGACGCGATCATCGCTCTCATAAGGGCGTCAAAGAGCCCTGAAGAGGCGAAAGTGGGATTGATGTCCAATTATCCGCTCTCGGAAATACAGGCCCAGGCCATCCTCGATATGAAACTCCAGAGGCTCACCGGGCTCGAGCGTGAAAAGATTCTCGCAGAATACAGAGAGACCCTTAAGGAGATTGAGAGGCTGCGGTCGATCCTCGGGAGCGAAGCCCTCGTTTCGAAGATTATCAAGGACGAGCTTCTCGAGGTGAAGGCGAAGTACGGGGATGAACGGCGGACAGAGATAACGGAGGAGACGAAGGAGATAACCATCGAGGACCTCATAACGGAAGAGGAGATGGTCATCACCTTCTCCCATCAGGGGTATATCAAGAGAAACCCCCTGAGCGCCTACCGCAGCCAGAGGCGCGGGGGCAAGGGTCTTATGGGTATGGAGACGAAGGAGGAGGACTTTGTCGAGCAGCTCTTCATCGGCTCGACGCACGACTATATGCTCTTCTTCAGCAACCTCGGAAGGCTTTATTGGCTGAAGGTTTATCAGATCCCCGAAGCAGGGCGAGCCGCGAAGGGAAAGGCCCTCATCAACCTCCTTTCCCTTTCGGAGGGCGAGCGCATTGCGACCGCGTTGCCGGTGCGTGATTTCAAAGAGGGCTATCTCGTTACGTTCACGAAGAACGGCATCGTAAAGAAGACACTGCTCGATGAATACAGCAATCCGAGAGGCAAGGGGATTATCGCCGTAACGCTCGAGGAGGGCGATGAACTCATTACGGTAAGAAAGACAGACGGCAAGAGCGATTGTATCATCGGAACGAGGCAGGGTCTCGCGATCAGATTCAATGAGGAAGATGTCAGGCCGATGGGCAGGGCGGCTAAGGGTGTCATCGGCATACGGCTCCAAAAAGGGGACGAGGTCGTTTCGGCAGAGGTGGTGGAGGCGAATACATCCCTCCTTACCGCCACGGAGAAGGGGATCGGCAAGCGGACCCCGTTAGAGGAATATCCCGTGCAGGGGCGGGGAGGGAGAGGCGTTATTTCGATTAAACTGACGGAAAAGGGCGGGAAAGGTGTCGGCCTCATGCAGGTGAGAGACGAAGATGAGGTGGTCATGATAGCCAACACCGGCAAGCTCATCAGGACCGTCGCGGGGAACATATCCGTCCACGGCAGAAATACCCAGGGAGTCAAACTCATGGATGTGGAGGCCGAGGACAGGATCGTCAGCATCGGGAGAGTAGCAGAAAGAGACTGAGTCGTTCACGGACAACGCATTATCTTTTCCGTAGAAGGGGGTACGACAGAGATATGAAGAATAACCTTATCCGGTTCCTCACGGCGTCCGCTCTGGCGGCCATGATCTTCGTCGCGTGCGGTTGTGCCGGGGGAAAGGCTCTCAGGACACAACCGATTCAGGATGATGGTGAGATTGCAGGTCTCTTTACCCTCACCCTTTACAGCGACATGCAATATGCGAGCCTCAGGACCCTGGCCTTTCTCGGCCTGGAAGGATCGGGATATTCCCTATCGCCCTATGTGCCGTCTTTTGACTTAAACGTGCTGAATAATGTCCCTGGTCAGGAAGCCCTCCGGGAGGCGCTTGCTTTTATCAGTAGTAAGAACCCGAATTACGAAAACCCCGCAATCAGCAGGATCCTCGATCCAACGGGAAAGGTCATAGGATACGAGGTCAGGCCGCTCTATAATCCCGTTGCTTATGGTCTCAGCAATGTTCTCTCGACCGGATATTTTCTCTTGCCCAGTGGGACCGTACGGATCATAATCAATCTTAACGAGGAAGTGAAAAACCAATTCGAAGACTCGGCCGGCCGATAACGTAAAGGCGGGAGCATAATCACTTCTACGGCGGACTTCGTCAGAGGGTGCAGGGCGGGTCGCTTCAGTAAAGCAAGAATCTAGAGCTTCTTGTTCACACCTAAGACCTTTCTCACTGCATAGGTCAATTCATCCTCGTTCGGCGGTTTGTTAATGAACGCGGCTGCGCCGAGGTCCAGACATCGCTGACGGATGGCTTTCTGGATGTGTGCGGTAATCACGATGACAGGAATACCTGATTTGAGCTCACGGAGACCCTCGAGGATTTTCAGACCGTCTAAATCGGGTATCACGAGATCAAGGAGAATACAGTCCGGCGTCTCTGTTGTCGCCAGTTGCAACCCCTTAAGGCCGTCTTCGGCTTCCGATACCGTGTACCCTTCCCGTTCCAAAATCTCCCGGATCGACCGGCGCGTATGGAGAGAGTCTTCTATGACCAAGATGGAGGACATAGCATGCCCGTTTACGAAAACCACGGGAAGCTTCTTATAACTTTCCCTTCGTAGTCGGCAGGCCCTTGAAAGCAGGGTCGAGGGAGACGGCCTCGCGCAATGCCTTTCCGAAGGCCTTAAAGATCGCCTCCAGGATGTGATGGAGATCTCTTCCATGGGTGACGATGACATGAAGGTTCATCATCGCATGGTTCGACAAAGACCTGAAGAAATCTTCGAAGAGGGAGACTTCGAGTCCCCTCAACGAACCACGGGGCTGTTTTGCCTTATAGACCATAAAGGGCCGCCCACTGAGATCGATAACGACCTGCGCGAGGCTCTCGTCCATCGGAATTGTCGCATTTCCGTATCGCCTGATTCCCCCTTTGTCACCGAGGGCCTTTTTCAATGCCTCTCCGAAGACGATACCGAGGTCCTCCATGAGATGGTGATAGTCGATCTCGATATCACCCGTTGCCCTGACATCGAGGTCTATCCTGCTGTGGAAGGAAAGCAGGCTGAGCATATGATCGAGAAAGGGAATGGACGTGTTTACCCTGTACACTCCTTTTCCGTCCAGGTTCATGCTCAAGGATATATCGGTCTCTTTTGTCTTTCTCTCAACCTTTGCCTTTCTCATGTAGCGCCTCCTTAACCGCTTTCAGAAAAATGGTGTTCTCCGCAGGCGTTCCCACGGTTACCCTGAGACAGCCTTCGATTGCGTTATTGAGATTTCTGACGAGGACCCCGCGGCGCAACAGTCCATGATAGAGGGCCTCGGGATCCCCGGTCCGAAAGAGGATGAAGTTTGCCTCCGACGGAAAGGGGGTGATGGACTTTATCTTTCCCATCTCATTGCTGAGCCGCCTTCTTTCAGAGACTATCGTGTTGATAGAGGAGTTCAGTATCCTGTTATCCTTCAGCGCCTTCGCGCCAATCGCCTGGGAAAGCGCGTTGACATTAAAGGGGAGCCTCACCTTGTTGACCTCTCCGATTATCTCGGCATCGGCTATCAGGAACCCGAGACGCAGCGCCGCGAGGCCTATCTTGCTCAGCGTCCTCATGATGACGAGATTTCTGTAATCCTTTAGCAGCGGCAGAAAGCCTTTCTTCGACGAAAAGGGCTGGTACGCTTCATCGACGACGACGATGCCCTTTGACGCCTCGACGATCTTCAGCATCTTTTCGGCGGAAAAACAGTTCCCCGTCGGATTGTTCGGAGAACTGAGGAATATGAGCTTCGGTTTTTCTCTCCGCACCGCCTTTACCGTTCGTTCCAAATCGATGTCGAATTCCCTGTCGAGGGGTATCGGAAGGGGTTTCTCTCCGAGCGCCCGGGCGATGATGCCGTACATCGAGAATGTCGGAACCGGATAAAGCACGGGTCCTCCGAAGGTCGCGATGAGATAGTAGATGAGTTCGTCCGAGCCGTTCCCCTGAAGAATGGTATCGGGAGATACGCCGAATCTCTTCCCGATGAGCCTTCTCAGTTCCTTTGCCTCAGGATCAGGATAACGGTTGGTCTTAACCTTCTTGAGGATATTCAAGAGGCCCCTGTCAAAGGCATAGGGGCTTTCATTGGCGTCGAGCTTCACCTTACAGGAGATCTCCTTTGCCTCATAGGCGCGGAGCGTGCGGACAGACGGCTTCACGAGCTTCTGTATATTAATTTCTTTCAAGTCTCTCCCGTATCGTGTTCCCGTGGGCTCCCAGCCCCTCGATCTCGGATAACGTCATGACGGGCCTCGCCAGCTTCATGAATCCCTCCCGCGAAAAACTGAGGAGGCTTGAGCGTTTCACGAAATCATACACCCCGAGCGGAGAGGAAAACCGGGCGGTCCCCCCTGTCGGGAGGGTGTGGTTCGGCCCTGCCACGTAATCTCCAAGTGGTTCGGGAGTCCATGGGCCGAGGAATATCGCTCCGGCATTCTTGATTAAGGGGAGGAGGCCGAAGGGCCTGTCCATCATGACCTCCAGGTGCTCCGGTGCGATCTCATTTGCAAGCCTGACGGCCTCACGGATATTCTTTGTGATGATGATCGCGCCGAACCCGGAAATGGATTTTTTCGCTATTGTCTTCCTCTTTAATCTTGTAAGCTGGGCAATGAGCTCTTTCCGGACAGCCTCTGCGAGGGCAGGTGAATCCGTAATCAGGATCGAAGATGCCAGCTCGTCATGCTCCGCCTGGCTCAGAAGGTCGGCTGCCGCGAAGGCCGGATTTGCCGTCTCATCAGCTATGATGAGGACCTCGCTCGGGCCGGCTATCATGTCGATGTCGACCTCTCCGAAGACCATTCTCTTTGCGGTCGCCACGAACACATTGCCGGGCCCAACAATCTTATCGACCCTCCTTATGGTCCCTGTCCCGTAAGCCATCGCTCCGATCGCCTGAGCGCCGCCGATGCGGTAGACCTCAGTCACTCCCGTCATCTTAATCGCGGCCATGACGTACGGATTGACCGTATTCTTCGGCGTCGGGGCACAGAGGACGATTTCCTTCACCCCCGCAACGAGGGCCGGTATGACATTCATGAGCACCGTGGAAGGATATGAAGCCTTGCCGCCGGGGACATAGACACCGACCCTTTCGAGGGGTCTGATTATCTGGCCGAGGATTGTTTCGCCCTCCGAATAGGACCAGGATTCTTCTCTCTGCATTTCATGGAACGCCCGTATCCTCTCGGCCGCTAAAGCCAGGGACCTGACGACCTTTTTGTCGGCCCTGTCGGCATGTTTCGCTATCTCGGCCGGCTTCATCCTTAGGTCTTTTATCTTCAGGGAATCAAATTTTTCGGTG
>DASPUT010000207.1 GCA_035622735.1 Thermodesulfovibrionales bacterium
GGTACGATCAGCGGCTCTTACGCCGAGAAGGCACTCTGCAGAGAGACGCAGGTACACCCGCTCCCGAAACAATTGTCCTTCGCTCAAGGGGCTGCCGTGAATGTGCCCTATGGCGCTGCCTATCGCGCGCTCTTTCATCGCGCCCTTGCGATACCAAGGGAGGTCGTTCTCGTGCACGGGGCGAGCGGCGGCGTCGGCATCGCAGCGGTGCAACTCGCGCGTGCCGCGGGGTTGCACGTCATCGGGACAAGCGGCACGGAGAGGGGACGGGATCTCGTGATTGAGCAAGGCGCCCATCATGTCTTTGACCATAACAGCCCCGGCCACCTGGAAGATATCCGCAGCCTTACCAATGGCCGGGGAGTCGATGTCATCATCGAAATGCTCGCAAACGTCAACCTCGGCAAAGACCTCGGCATCCTTGCAGGAAATGGACGTGTTGTGGTCGTCGGCAGTCGGGGTACCGTGGCGATCGACCCCCGCGATGCGATGAGACGCGAGGCAGCGATTCTCGGCATGGTGCTCATGAACGCCCCGGAGTGCGACGTTCTCAGCATCCATGCCGCACTGGGAGCCGGCCTCGAAAACGGTACCCTGAGACCGGTCATCGGGCGTGAATTGCCCCTGGCGGATGCCGCCCGCGCTCATCACGAAATCATCGAAACAACCGCATACGGGAAGATCGTGCTCATACCCTGATGGGAAGATGCAGCGACGACGGCATCTGTGCGACATCTTTCCTCAACAGACGGGTTACCTGTAGAATAAGATTGTGCTTAAGATCGGCGATATAACCGTGGATTCTGGCTGCATCCTTGCTCCCATGGCAGGGATAAGTGATCTTCCCTTCCGCATGATCAACCGCTCTTTCGGTTGTGAATTCGCCTTTGCAGAAATGATCAGCGCACGTTCCCTCGTCTACCGCAGCGAAAAGACGATGGCGATGCTCTCGTCGACTCCAGCCGACAAGCCGCTCGGTGTGCAGTTGCTCGGAGATGACCCCGGGGTTCTGCAACGAGCGATGGATAAGCTCAGGGAACATAATTTTGCCCTGATAGATCTTAATGCAGCCTGCCCCGTGAAGAAAGTTACCGGAAAGGGTGAAGGAGCGGGCCTGCTTAAGGAACCGCGCAAACTCGGCAAGCTCCTGGAGGTGATGGTCAATCATGCCGATGTCCCGGTCACTGTAAAGATACGGGCGGGCTGGGACGAAACGACAATCAACGCCGGTGATGTGGCGCGAGCTGCGGAAGATGCCGGAGTGAAGGGGCTGTTTATTCACGGCAGGACGAGGGCGCAGGGGTACAGGGGGAAAGTCGATTACGAGATAATAAGCTCGGTGAAGAAGTCACTGAGAATACCCGTGATCGCCAGCGGAGACGCGCTTTCTCCTCAGTTAATCAAGAGGATGTTCGACGAGACCGGCTGCGACGGGGTGACCATCGCTCGGGGTTCCCTCGGAAACCCCTGGATATTCCGAGAAGCCGCGGCGTTTCTTAAAGAAGGAGCGTTGTCGCGTCGTCCGGGGATTGATGAGATCGCAGACACGATGACCAGGCATCTCCTGTCATGCGCGGGCGCATACGGAGAAACGGTCGGAACCATTCTCTTCCGAAAATTCTTCGCATGGTACACAAGGGGAATTCCCGAAATAAAGCCCCTCAAGGAAAAAGCATTCAGGGCGAAAACAGAGGCTGAGATGCGGGAGACTATCGAAGAGCTGTGTGTCGGCAGGCAAATTCACGAGATGAAAAAGCACGATGCATTCTCAATCCCGACACCGCCCTCGTAATCAGAGGACGGAGATCCCGAACATCTTCAACGTTTCGACGAGCGCGTTTAAGGGTAGGCCTACGACATTATAGTAGTCACCTTCTATCCTTTTGACGATGACCGACCCAAGGCCCTGGATAGCATACCCTCCCGCTTTATCAAGCGGTTCACCGGATCTCACGTAGGCGTCTATCTCTTTCATCGCAAGCTTCTTGATGAAGACCTTGGTCTCGACGGATCTCGATACCGCCTTCCCGGTTTCCGTATCGATAACGGTAAACCCGGTAACGACCGAATGGCTCCTGCCGCTCAAGATTTTCAGCATCCGCCTCGCTTCCCGTTCGGTCTCCGGCTTACCGAACAGGCTGCCTCGAAAGATAATGAAGGTGTCTGCAGCGATGACGATCGCGTCACGGCATCTGCTGGCGACTGCTCTTGCCTTCTCCCGCGAGAGCACCCGAGCGAGCTTACGGGGACTCACGCCTCTGTCCATCTCCTCTTCATAATCGCCCGCAACGACCTTGAATATGAGACCGGTTTTTTCGAGTATCTCTCTTCTTCTCGGAGACGCAGACGCGAGGATAAGCTTCTTCGTCTTAGACATACCGACCCGCCGCATGGCCCGATGCCCAGGCCCATTGCAGGTTATATCCTCCCAGCTGACCGGTCACATCAATGACCTCACCGATAAAATAGAGTCCGGGAACATTTCTCGCCTCCATGGTTTTGGATGATAATTCGTCTGTCTCGATCCCGCCCAGGGTAACCTCAGCCTTACCATAACCCTCTGTTCCTGAGGGTTCGACCGTCCAGTTGTGTATCAGGGCGGCAACGGCCTTCAATTCTCTGTCGGTATACTGATTGACGGGTTTTGACCGACTGTATGCTTCACACCACATTCGGCTGAAGTTTTTCGGGAGAAAGCCCGCCAACAAATTATGCATCTCCATTTTGCTCTGGCGTCCTCGCACAAGTAACGCGGCGACATCTCCACCTGGATATAAATCGATAGAGAGGGCATCGCCGGGGTTCCAATACGAAGAAATCTGGAGAATGGCAGGACCGCTCAATCCCCGATGGGTGAAGAGAATCTTTCCCCGGAAGTGAGCGCCATTGCAGCCGACCGAGGCATCGAGGGAAGTACCGCTCAAATCCTGAAATGCCCTCATCGCGCCTTTCTCGAAGGTGAAGGGGACAAGGGCCGGTTTCAACGGTCTGATCCTGAGACCGAACTTTCTCGCTATCCGGTATCCGAGATCCGTCGCACCTACTCGCGGGTAAGACAACCCGCCTGTGGCGATGACCAAAGATTTCGATGTAAACTGGCCCTGGTCTGTTGTTACGACGAATTCATCCTTCCGCTTAATATCGATGACTCGGCAATGCAGACGAATGCCGACCCCGGCGTCATCGCATTCTCTTTGAAGCATGCGTATTATCTCCTCCGACCCCTTTGCACAAAAAAGACGACCTTCCTCTTCTTCATAATACCGAATGCCGTGTCTTTCGAGCATAGCAATAAAATCATAGGAGGTGAAGCGGGCAAGGGCAGACTTCGGGAAGTCCGGATTCCATGACAAATAGTTATCGGCGTCCGTTCGGACATTCGTAAAATTGCAGCGGCCTCCGCCGGAGATCCTGATCTTTGCCCCTATTTTTTTGTTGTGCTCCAGTATCAATACGGAGCGTCTGCGCCTGGCGGCAGAGAGGGCGCACACCAAGCCGGATGCTCCTGCCCCGATAACGATGACGTCCTGTCTCATCTCTTATCCATCCCCATGACGGATTTGTTTTTCAGATATTGTACCCTACCGCTCCATGGAAAAGGAGAGGAGAGCCCGGACATCAAACTGTCCTCCTTTCTTTTGCGATTCTGCAAAGGCTGTGGACCAAATTCTCAGAGTTGCGAATGGTTGAGGTGAAATAATTCTTTATATTCAAGGTGATAAAACTGGCATGGAACCTGCTCTTCTATGGGTAAGAAACAAAAAGGAGGTACAGGGAGATGAAAACAAGAGAGACAGCGAGAAAGGCGGCATACATCGGAGCAGGTGCAGGATTGGTTCTTTTTGCGGTAGTCGGTTTACTGCCCGGTTCATTCATCGGGGGAGTCATCGGTCT
>DASPUT010000208.1 GCA_035622735.1 Thermodesulfovibrionales bacterium
GAAGAACCTTGCATCATAAGTGACGCTGAGCGGGAGGGAAAGAAACTTCTTTCCGCTCAGCCGCCATTTCACACCCCAGAAACCGATGTCAGACATGAGTGATATCAAGGATGCATTCCTCAAGGAACTGGACTCCGCGACCTCAGCCCCGGAGCTCCAGCAGCTGAAGGTCAAATATACCGGTAAGAAGGGGCTCGTGACCGCGAAACTCAAACTCCTTTCCGAGATCCCTTCCGATGAGAGACCAGCCTACGGGAAAACGGTCAACGAGCTCAGGGAATTCATAGAGCGCGAGATAGGAATGCGGGAGACCCGTCTGAAGGATCTCTCACTCGCACGGCAAATGAGCGCTGAAGCAATTGATGTAACCCTTCCGGGCAAGTATATCTCTCCGGGGAAGATGCATCCCATAAGCAGGGTTCTTCAGGAGATTATCGAGATATTCGTAAGCATGGGATTCGAGACAGAGGTCGGTCCCGAAGTCGAACTCGATTACTATAACTTCGAGGCCCTCAATATTCCGAAAGACCATCCTGCCAGGGACATGCAGGACACGTTTTATATAAGCGACGATGTCATCCTCAGGACCCATACGTCACCGGTGCAGGTGAGAACCATGGAAAAATCAAAACCCCCGCTGAAGTTCATCGCACCGGGCAAGGTCTACCGATGCGATGCCGATGTCTCCCACACCCCGATGTTCCATCAGGTGGAGGGTCTCATGGTAGACACGGATATAGCGTTCAGCGACCTCAAGGGGGTCCTCGAGATATTCGTCCGGAGGATGTTCACAAAGGATACGCCGGTCCGTTTCCGACCGAGCTTCTTTCCTTTCACCGAACCGAGTGCCGAGGTCGATATCGGCTGCATCCTCTGTTCAGGGGCGGGATGCAGGGTCTGCAAAGGCACCGGATGGCTTGAAGTGCTCGGGTCGGGCATGGTACATCCCCATGTCTTCGAGATGGCGGGGTATGACCCCGAAATCTATACCGGCTTCGCCTTCGGCATGGGCGTTGAAAGGCTCACGATGCTCAAGTACGGCATTGATGATATCAGGATGTTCTACGAGAACGACATACGCTTCCTGAGACAGTTTTGACGACAATTCCTATGAGAAAAACACTTTCAAGAATAGTGAAGGCGGGCTATTTTCAATTTTTCCCTCAGCCCGTTACGTTGAGGTGACATGCGCGTTCCCGTCGAATGGCTGAAAGAGCTCGTCAACTTCCCGTTCGGCATTGATGAACTCTGTCACAGGCTGACGATGATAGGGCTCGAGGTAGAAGGCTCGGAAGAGATGCGCGGCGACACGGTCCTCGAGGTCAACGTCACGCCGAACAGACCCGACTGCCTCAGCATTCTCGGTATCGCGAGGGAGGTCGCGGCCCTCATGAATGGGTCGGTGCAACTTCCCGATTACGTGATCGAGGGAGACGGCGGAGCCTCTCCCGTGGATGTTGAGATCCTCGATGAAGACCTCTGCCATCGGTATGCCGGGCGTGCACTCGAGGAAGTGAGGATAGGCGATTCCCCCGAGTGGATGAAGATGCGCCTCGAAAAATGCCGCATGAGACCGATCAATAACGTCGTCGATATAACAAATTACGTTCTCCTCGAGATGGGACATCCCCTCCACGCCTTTGACATGGATGAACTGAGAGGAGGAAGGATAAGGGTCGCGAAGGCCGGAGCCGGGTCCAAGATCGCGACCCTCGACGGGACAGAGCGCAGCCTCCCCGAAGACGCCCTCCTCATATGGGATGCCGAGCGGCCTGTGGCCGTGGCGGGCGTCATGGGCGGCGCCGAAACGGAAGTAAAGGCGGAAACGAAGAATGTCTTCCTCGAAAGCGCTTATTTCTTCCCTTCATCCGTGAGAAGGACATCCCGGGCCCTCGGACTGAAGACCGAGTCTTCTTACCGGTTCGAGAGGGGCACCGACATAGAGCTTCTCGAAAAGGCTCTCGACAGGGCAGCATTTCTCATGGCTCGCCTCACCGGCGGAAGGGTCTCCCGGAAAGTAGACGCCTATCCGAAGCCGTTTCAGCCTTCCTCCATAGAAGTCAGATACGGGCGGGTGAGAAAGATTTTGGGAATCGCGATACCCATTAAAGAGATGATCGACATCGTGAAAAGACTCGGCATTGCGGTAGCGGAAGGGCCGTCGTCTTTCACTGCCACACCTCCTCCTTACAGGACGGACCTACAGCGAGAGATCGATGTCATCGAAGAAATCGCGCGATTCTATGGATATGAGAGGATCCCGGTAACAGTGCCGAAAACCGGGATACCGCAGGAAGCGAAGGGAAGGCGCTATGAGCATATCTCTGCTATCAGAGAATCTTTTACGGGTGCCGGGTTTACCGAAGTCATAAACTACAGTTTCATGAATCATCAGATGCTCGACATGCTCAACCTCGATGAAGATGACGCGCGCCGCAGGACCCTTCCGCTGCGTAACCCCATCAATATCGAAGAGGGACATCTGAGGACTTCCCTCATACCTTCACTCATTCAGAACCTTGTATACAATGTCTCGATGGGTAACAGGGATGTACGTCTTTACGAGTTATCGCGGGTCTTCTTTGATAAGGGGGAAACGCTCCCTGAAGAGATGCATCATCTGGGAGCTATATCGTTCAGAGAGAAGTCGCCTTCCCTCTGGAAGGAAGAGACTCCGTCGTTCTATATGGTGAAGGGTGTTGTCGAATCCCTGGCGGATCTCCTCCGGATGCATGATTGCAGATTCAGGCCTTCGTGCGAGCCCTTCCTCCATCCCGGTAAGTCCTGTGACATTCTGGCCTCGGACAGGAAGGTCGGATTTTTCGGCGTGCTCCATCCTACCCTTGTCGAGAAACTTTCGGTGAAGATATCGAGGCACGAAATAATCGTCCTCGAGATCGATGTTGACGCACTCTTTCCCTCCATATCAGAAAAAGTAAGTTACACCCCTTTCCCCAAATATCCGCACGTCGACAGGGATGTGGCCCTCATTGTGGATGAATCGCTCCCGGCATCAGCCCTTGAGGAGCTCATAAGGGCATATCCTACGGACCTCATGGAGGAGATATCCCTATTCGACTTCTATAAGGGCAAGAATATTCCCGACGGGAAAAAGAGTCTCGCCTTCTCGATACGGTACCGGGCAAAGGACAGGACCCTCACTGATTCCGAGATAGAGGAACTTCATTCACGGCTCGTAACGTACATAACGGAAAACACCGGCGGAATCGTGCGGGGGGCGTAGCCCCGTATGAATCCCTACTCCCGCTTAATTCCGAGGCTGAACGGAACCGAAATCGAAGAGAGGCGCGGCTACTATCTCGGACTTGCGAAAAAAGGAATCTCCGGTTTCATTCTCTTCGGCGGAGAACTCGAAACGGTAAGGGCGAAGGTCAGGGAACTCCAGACCGAATCGCAGAGACCCCTCGTCATCGCCTCGGACCTGGAACAGGGGCTCGGTCAACAGGTCAAGGGGGGTACCCTTTTTCCCCCGGCGATGGCGATCGCGTCCGCCATAAAAAAATCCGATACGCATCGTTCGCGCCTGCTCCTCGAAAGACTCTACACCGCGATCTCTCTCGAGGCCCGATACGCGGGGATTAATACGATACTCGCCCCCGTGCTCGATATCAATACCAATCCGAAAAATCCTATTATCGCGACAAGGGCCTTCGGTGAAGACCCTGAGACCGTATCATTCATCGGCTGTGAGATGCTGCGGGTATTTCGACAGAACAGTATCATGGCATGCGGAAAACACTTTCCCGGCCACGGAGATACGCTGATAGATTCGCATGTCGGCCTCCCCGTTGTCAAAAAGGAACTGTCCGATCTCAGGAGACACGAGTTTGTACCGTTTCAGGAGGCGATAGATGTCGGTATAGAGATGATTATGCTCGGCCATCTCAGCGTTCCTGCCCTCGACCCTTCAGGAATGCCTGCCTCTCTTTCCGGACAGGTAGTCTCCTATCTGAGAAAGACGATGCGATTTCGGGGCGCGATAATTACCGACGCCATGAATATGGGAGCGGTCGGTAATTACACCGAGGAAGAAGCGTCACTCATGGCGCTCAAGGCCGGAGTCGACCTCATCCTCCATCCCACAGACCCCGACGAAGTCGCATCCCTCCTCATCCAAAAAAAACTCTCCCTGCAACCCCTGAACCTGAGTCCCCCTGCCCTCTCCGATTCTCCCTGCGACTTCCGCGAACACAGGAGACTCTCGGCGGAACTGACAGAGATGGCTGTCAGTATGGAGGGGAAAATGCCGCGTAGGATAAAAAAACCGTTTCTCATCATCCTCAATGAGGACGGCGACGAAAGAAAGCCCCACTTTGTGGATGCCATGGGAGAGCGGTATCCGGATGCGCGATCAGCCATGGTCCTTCCCGGAAAAGAAATCCCTTCGCAGAAGATCCCGGCAGACTATGAAACCGTGGTCGCAATATTCTCTTCGGTCAAGGCTTGGAAAACCGGGGCAAAGGCATGGCTGCAAAATGGAATTGAAGCCCTTAAGGAGAGGGCGACGCTCTTTGTGAGCTTCGGAAACCCTTACACGCTCGCCGATTTACCGGGGGATACCGCGCGGATTTACGCCTATTGGGATTCCGATGAAGCTCAGAAGGCAGTGGTTGCAAAACTTACGCACATTCGATAGGAAGAATGAATCCCGAAGCCGTGTTCATTTGACCCCCGGCGTCAAAATCGGTTATGATAAAGAAAAATTATTACCGAGGTTCTTATTATGCCGATATACGAATACACCTGTCTGAGCTGCAAGAGAGGACATGAGATCATGCAGAAATATGACGACGCTCCGCTCACGATCTGTCCGGATTGCGGCGGAGATATGAAAAAGCTCATATCGAATACGTCCTTTGTTCTCAAGGGAAAGGGCTGGTATAAGACCGACTATGCCTCAGACAACGGGAAGAAACCGAAGGAAACAGAGAAGAAGACAGAGACGCCTTCATCATCAGAGAAAAAAAACGAGAGCAAATCAGAAGCCGCCTGACGCACGGTGAAGACCGTCCACGTGCACATTCCCTACAGCAAGATAGGGGATTATCTTTCTCTGCTAAAAGAAAAGAGACTGAACCTCGAAATATACTTCCCTTCTTCGTCCCTCGACAGTTTAAGAACCGGTGATATCCAACTGCTCAGAGATAGTCTCGACTATCATCCCTCCCTTTCGATCCATGCGCCCTTCATGGACCTCTCTCCCGGCGCTGTAGATTCCGGTGTCCGGTCTCTCACTCTTGCTCGTTTCATGCATATCATGGATATTGCGGAAATCCTCTTCCCCCGGGTCATCGTCTTCCACTCGGGCTATGAGAAGTGGAAATATGCCCATAGGGTGGACATCTGGCTCGAAGGGAGCCTCATGACGTGGAGGCCACTCATCGAGAGGGCAGCGCAACTCGGTGTGAAGCTTGCCATCGAAAATATCTTCGAGGATGAGCCATCGAATCTCGAGGCTCTCATGAAAGAACTCCATGCAGAGAGCTTCGGGCTCTGCTTCGACACGGGCCACTGCAATTTATTTTCGAGAGTCTCACTGAAAGACTGGCTCGACTCGCTAGGACAATATATCTTTTCACTCCATCTCCACGACAATGATGGAACCTTTGATTCCCATCTCCCGATCGGCGACGGCACCTTCGATTTCGAAATGCTCTTTACGTTCCTCGGCGATCGAGACTATGTTTACACTATTGAGGCGCACACGCCGGAACGGGTTCTCAAGAGCATGGATAGATTAAAGGAGTATATCGTCTGAATATGGCCGACCGGAAGGTTGCGAAAGCCCTCTTGATTCTTCTTACCATCGAATGCCTTATCTTCACGATCGGTTGTAGCAGCAAGGCAGCGAAGACCACTCAGAGAGGATTATTTCATGTTCAACTCAGCGCTAAAGGACAGCTTCTCAAAGAAGGCAGGAATGAAGTCGATGTGTACGTTACAGATAATAGAGGCAACGGTGTGGAAGATGCAAAGATTGAGATTACACCGTGGATGCCTGAGCACGGTCACGGTACTATGTGGCCCCCGATGGTTACTGAAAAAGGAAAGGGATTTTATCGCGCCGTCATCCCGATCATAATGATAGGACATTGGGAACTTAAGATTAAGATTCACAAGGGAGATATCGAAGACAATGCCATCTTTGATTTTCCCAATGTCATGAAGTAGCAAAGAAACGTATATTTTGACAGTCGTCAGCAAAAGAAACTTTTCTCTTTTCTTCGTTCCTGAAGTCGAACCTGTGCAATTCCTTTCGGAGGTGAAGTGTTCGAATGGAAGTAATCCTTCAGTCGAACCTTATGCGATGAGGTGTTCGTGTAGCACTTCGGACACGAGATAGATCAGTCGGGAAGGAACTTGTCTCACTTGGCTCTGTATTGCATGAAGCTGTTCACGAATCCAAGGGAATTTCAGCAATAGGCTCAATTCTTTTTCGATCACGCTCCCACTATTTTTGATGTCTCGTGGTAATTAGGAATTTTCCAAAATAACCATTACTACTGAAATAAAGAACCCAAGAACCGTGAAAACACCAGCTATCTTCCCTCCATGTTCATAAGCTTCGGGCATCATTGAATTGGCTAACATCATCAGGATAGCTCCCCCAGCAAAAGCCTGAATAAATGCCATCCAGTGCTCGGATACATTGCTGAAAAGGCTATAACCTGCAACGGTTGAACCAGAGCAAACCAAAACAATGAATAGCCAGAGAAAGATTATTTTCCCCCCGCTCCAGCCACTTGCTTTCATTCCCGTAGTTCCGGCAATGGCTTCCGGAAGATTGGAGATAAAGACCGCTACCAACATGGCGAGGCTTACAGTACCTCCTTCGAATATCCCTAATCCTATGACAATAGATTCGGGTATCCCGTCAAGGATAATGGCCAGTACCATCGGGATTATCAATTTGGAACTTTGAGATGCCTCAATAGCCATATGATTGCCGGCTCCCAATTTTTCAATCAGCTTGTCGGCGAAATAAAAGGTGAAAGCCCCAGCAAAAAAACCGAAGGCAGGAAAACCGGTTCCCTTTGCCAATTTTACAGCTTCAAAAATTAACTCATAGGAGATGGCTGAAATCAATGTCCCGGCGCCAAAAGCCATGATGATCCCGAGGGTTCGTTTGCTTAATGCAAAGCGTGTGGCGATACCCCCCCCTACGATCAAGGAGGACGTTGCCAATAAGCCCCAGAAAAATGAATTCAACATATGATGGATTTGAAATTAACTTTTGTTTTAGAATCCCATAAATCTACTAACGTGTCAATCTGCAATAGCAATAATTAATCAATAATAAATACTTCACCACGGATGGCATGTTACACAGTATGGCAGTTACTACAATAGGCCTCGTGACCTGTGTTACCTGCAAGATTTAAACATGAGTGGTGTTATCGGCAACCGTAACGGTGTAAAAAATAGCGCGGGGAGTGGTCGGTGTAACAAACTCTTCTGCCGACACAGGCGGTTATCGTGATCTCACACCGGCAAGCACTGAACAGGCGAAGAAGTCTTTGCTTTTTTCTGCAGGCATACTGGACAGTCAACCCAACGAATCCGCAGCTGGTCTGCCTGCCTGAAAAGATGTGTGTTTCGAAAAGGAGCCGCAGATTTCACTGAACTTTACAGACTGGAAGTCATGTCGTTTGTCACAACTTGCCGACCTGATTCCTTAACGTAAAGCCTTTCAGCTTAGGCTCGCCCTTCCCTTTATACTGTATCATCACCTTATGAGACTCGCCCATGCCCTGAGGGAGAATGAGACCCTTAATCTTCGCGATGTCGAAGGGATCAAGTGAATCACCGTAAAACTCCGTTATCACCTCGTCGAGTCCGAGGGAAACGAGATAAACCCCCTGGGGACAGAACCCTACGGTCTTTAAGCCGCCATCTTCTCCCCACTTTTTCAGAGACGAGAAATTTACGTGTGCCGTCATATCCTGTTCGCCGATATTCTGGAAGGGATCTTCATCTATCTGGTGTTTATGATAACAGAGGAGTGTTCCCCTGCTTCTTTCCTCGCTGTAATAATCCCAGGAAGGATAGCCGTAATCAATCGTCATAATAAAGCCCTCAGAGAGTTTATCATTGATCTCCCTGAGCCAGTCTCTGATTCTGAGATTCACCTCGGTCTTGTAGCCCCGGGAGAGATCGATTGAGAATTCCCTGAGGTAGTCTCTGGTTTCGCTGCTGCAGGGCCTCTTCAACTCCATGAGGGCATCCGCGTCGGAAGATTCCTCCTCCTCTAATGCCGAGAGTGAAGTGGTAGCGACATAGATCTCCTTCAACTCATCGTCCATTTCGATCAACCGTATCGGAAAGGCATCGAGAAGTTCATTTGAAAGATAACATCCGACAGCGGGCGGTAATTGCCCTACATCGGAATACCACGCAACCTTGCCCGGAAGGTCCCCGAGCAATTCCTTCTGACGCGCCCTGACCGACGGGTTCCGTTCTATAATCGTATATTCAAGATGCCCGAAAATATCCTTCTCTTTTCCCTCGCCCTCCACTCCGCTCAGGTAATCGAGCATATCCTTCGCAAGATGCCCCATCCCGGCCCCCATCTCGATAACCTGAAAGAGTTCAGGGCATCCCATGAAACCCCACATCTCTTCCATCTGCCTTCCGAGCATCGCCCCGAAAATCCGATGGAGATGAGGGCTCGTATAGAAATCTCCCATTCTGCCGATCTCTGTTGAATCCTTCATGTAATAACCGAGTCCCGGATAATAGAGGGTCATCTCCATGAAGGCCTCAAAACTGATCGGGCCTTCAGACCTTATTTTCTCGATGATTTTCTCTTTAAGAGGGTTCATGAATCCTTACGATGAGCGAGTATCCGTAACAGAACGCCGAAACGAAAGCACTGTAGGGTGATGCGGAAGAAGATTATGCTGCGGCGTCCTACTTTATTTCGAGCATCCTCTCGAGCGTCCTCTTAGCAGGTACCCTTATCTCTTCGGGCACTTTTATGACGGCCCGCATCTCCTTAAGCGCGCGATACACGCTCTCTAATGTCGTCTTCTTCATGTTAGGGCATACCATATCCCTCCTCAGGGGATGGAAAATCTTGTCGGGATTCTCCTTCCTGAGGCGGTGCATAAGCCCGACCTCCGTACCGACAATAAATTCCCTTGCCTCTGACGCCCGAGCAAACCTGAGCATCCCCGATGTGGATGTCACATGATCTGCCACCTCAAGGACCTCCGGCCTGCACTCGGGATGCGCCATGAAGAGGGCGTTGGGGTATTCTCTCCGCGCCTTCAAAACGTCCTCTCTCGTTACCCTGTCATGGACGTGACAGAAACCGTCCCATGCGATTACCTGCTTCCCCGTATTCCTCTGTGCCCACTGGGAGAGATTCCTGTCAGGGATGCAGATAACCCTGTCACCGGGAAGGGACTCCACCACTTTCACGACATTCGCGGATGTGCAGCATATATCGCTCTCTGCCTTGACATCGGCGGTAGTATTGACATAGGCAACTACGGGCACTCCCGGATACTTGGCCTTCATGTCCCTCAGTGTGAACTCATGGGGGAATATGAAGGTCGGCTGAACATCGTACCCGGGGAAAGTCTTCGACACCCGCCTCGGTGAACTGACCTGAATCATCTCGGCCATCGGACAATTGGCATCACTTTCAGGGAGGAGCACCGTCTTATCCGGAGAGAGGATTGAAGCGCTTTCGGCCATAAAGTTGACACCGCAGAAGACAATAACGTCACAATCTATAGTGGCAGCTTTTCTCGATAGCTCAAGGGAGTCTCCGACGAAATCCGCGATCTCCTGCACCTCGTCTCTCTGATAATTATGGGAGAGGATTATGGCACGCCGTTCATCCCGCAACCTCAGAATTTCTTCGGGGAGGGCTGTCCTGCCGGGCATCAAAACCTTGGAGATCGCTTGCTCAGGGGAGAATTGGTGAACAGAATGATACCTTCTTCAGTCACCACCTTGTAAATCGCCTCAGGCCTTCCGTTTGCAGATGAAGAGGAGGAGACCGGATATGACAGCTTGCCGTTATAGAGGGAAAGGACCCTTCTCACATACTCTCTCGTCTCGGATATCTGGGGAACAGCTCCTGATTTCTCTACAGTCTTTGGTCCGGCGTTATATGCCGCGAGCGCGAGGGTAAGGTCACCGTTAAACTTCTCGATGAGGTATTTCAGATACCGCGTCCCGCCGTCTATATTCTCTTCGGGGTCAAAAGGGTCTCTCACCTGGAGGTCGTTCGCAGTCGTCGGCATCAGCTGCATGAGGCCCTTCGCGCCCTTCCTCGAAACAGCAAAGGGATTTCCATTCGATTCGGCCTTAATGACAGCGTGGATGAGGGAAGGGTCCATCTCGTACTTTGCGGCCTTTTCATGCACGATACTCTGAAATTCTCTCTTCGTCGACTCCGTTCTCACGGGCTCTTTTTGAACGGGCTCCGCCGTCCGGTTCTTCATTACCCTTTCGGTACCCCTGTTCATGGGCGCGTCCGTATAGCATACAACGCCGTTTTCGTCGATCGACTTGTATATATCCGCCTCAGAAGCCGCAGTGCTCAGGAGCATCATCACAAATGCGCTAACGATGAGCCTCATAAGCTTAATCTTATCAACATATATTTTTTCTGTCAACACGAGTGGCTCACTCCGTCCGCATCCGCAAAGGAGACCCTTCTCGTCGCTTCACTTTTACACCGCATTTATTATTATAATAGATTCGAGACGCCCTTTTGAAATTTATGGTAATATAAGGGGAAAATCGTGGAAATGTATTGTGAAAAAATTCGTGCTCCCTTGCGGAGAGATCAGGGGAGCCAGGGGATTCGATCCATACCGCAAATCAATACCGCAATTCGCCGTTAATAACCGTATTGGATGGAACCAAACTTTTAGGAGGTGGTAGGACGTGTATAAGATTCTGAAAAAAGAGGTCCTGAGTGACGTCACGAAACTGATGGATGTGCAGGCGCCCCATGTCGCCCGAAAGGCAAAGGCCGGCCAGTTCATCATCGTGCGCATCGATGAGGAAGGAGAGAGGATCCCTCTGACGATCGCCGATTACAGCCGGGATTCCGGTACGATCACGATAATCTTTCAGGAAGTCGGGAAGTCGACAAAGCAGCTCGGGAGGATGGAACCGGGAGAAGAATTGGCCACCTTTGTCGGCCCCCTGGGACATCCAACGGATATCAAGAACTTCGGAACGATTGTCTGCGTGGGAGGCGGAGTCGGCATAGCCCCTATCTACCCTATAGCCAGG